>CACXDR010000226.1 GCA_902766415.1 uncultured Lachnospiraceae bacterium | reverse complement strand
CGGCATGATCTTCGAGGATGCCTTTGATTTCAAGTCCATCTTCAGCGGCCTTATGGGCTCCTGCATGATCCTCGGCTTCAAGCGCGGCCTGTTCTCCAATGAGGCCGGTATCGGTTCCGCTCCGAACGCTGCGGCTTCCGCATCCACCTCTCATCCGGCAAAGCAGGGCCTTGTCCAGATGATGTCCGTGTTCATCGACACGCTGCTTCTCTGCTCCTGCACCGGTTTCATGTGCCTCTGCTCCGGCGTCGAGCCGACCGCGGAGCTTTCCGGCGCACCCTATGTCCAGGCTTCCCTGAAGGCAGTCTTCGGCGAAGTGGGCCCCACCTTCATGGTCGTCGCCCTCGCGATGTTCGCTTTCTCGACCCTGCTGGGCAACTTCTTCTTCATTGAGAACTGCTTTACCTATCTTAACGGGAAGCCGCTGAGCAAGACAGCCCTGAACACCATCCGCACCGTCGGCGCGGTCATCATCGGCATCGGCGCGACCCTTTCCGCCGGAACCGTCTGGGATCTGGCTGACTTCCTGAACGTTATCATGGCCTTCATCAACATGCCTGTCTGTATGCTGATCGGCGGGATCGCCTACAAGTGCCTGAATGACTACCGCGAGAAGAGAAAGCAGGGAACCAACATCAAGTTCCACGCTTCCGACATCGGCCTCGATCCGAAGACGCTTGACTTCTGGAACGATTAATAACTGACGCATCACGTTCTGTTTCCCGGCCCCTTAAAGGGACCGGGAAACATGTATTCTGAAAAGGAGCATGGCGAATTGTATCCATTGCTGACAGTTGACCTCGGACATTTGAGAGAGAACGTCCGGGTCTTGAAGCGGCTCTGCGGGGAGCACGGCATCCGCATCACAGGTATTACAAAGTGCTTCACGGGCGATCCGAAGATCGCCCGTATTTTCCTTGAAGAAGGGCTCGGCATCCTGGGTGATTCCAGAGTCGACAACCTGGAAAGGCTGAAAGACCTCGAGTGTGAAAAATGGCTGATCCGGCCGCCCATGCTGAGCGAGATCAGCCGCCTGGTGCGCTTTGCGGACGTATCGCTGAATTCGGAGATCACTGTGATCCGCGCCATCAGCGAGGAGGCCGTCCGCCAGGGCCGGACCCATAAGGTCGTCCTGATGGCCGACCTCGGGGATATCCGGGAGGGCTACATCGACTATGATGAGCTGAAGCGTGCTGCCGTAGAGACGGAAAAGCTCCCGAATGTGGAGGTGGGCGGCGTCGGCGTGAACCTGACCTGCTTCTCTTTTATCCAGCATGATACAGAAAAGCTCTCGCAGCTCACCGCCATCGCGGACGATGTTTCCGGAGCCATCGGGAGAAGGGTCGGGATCGTCAGCGGCGGCAATTCGGCAGCCCTCGATCTTATGCTGAGGGGCGGCATGCCTGAGGGCGTGAACAATCTGCGCCTCGGGGAATCCCTCCTGTTCGGCAAGGAGCGGGCCAGATATCAGTATCTTCCGGGGACCCACCGGGACGTCTTCACCCTTCAGTGCGAGATCGTTGAGCTGAAGGAGAAGCCGTCGCTTCCCTGGGGCACCGTAGGCGTCGATTCCTACGGGAGAAGGCCGGAGTTCACAGACCGGGGGCCGAAGCGCCTGAAGGCAGTCTGCGCCCTCGGCAAGCAGGATTTTGACCCGGAGACCACGGTCCCGGCGGATCCGAAGATGATCCTTCTCGGCGCGAGCTCAGACCACCTGATGCTGGACCTTACGGACGCGGAAGGGGAGTATCACGTAGGAGACCCGGTCACCCTGCAGCTCGGATACTTCTCCACCATGCGGGCGTTCACCTCTGATTACGTGAAAAAAGTTTATAAGGATCAGTAAAGAGAAGGGGCTTCCTATGATCTACGATAAAGTCACGAGCATGTTCGACAAGGCGCAGGCACCCATCGCAAGGGTCTGTCCGGGGGAGGTCATCGTCGTCCAGACGAGGGACTGCTATAACGGCCAGATCATGGCGGAGGACCAGGACCTTTCCAGGCTGGACCACAGCTTCGCGAATCCGGCGACCGGCCCGTTCTATGTGGAGGGGGCGGAAAAGGGAGACGCGCTGAAGGTGGAGATCTTTGACATACGCATGACCGGCAGGGGCTTCACGCATGCGGTGCCGACCATGGGGCCTTTGAAGGACAGCTGCGAGGAGCGGCTCGTCATGTACGACTATGACCGCGGCTTTGCGGAGTTCCGCGGGATCCGGTTCCCGCTGAAGCCCATGATCGGGACCATCGGCTGTACGCCTGAGACCCCGGTCGCGGACCTTCTTGTGGGAGATCACGGAGGCAACATGGACTGCACCCTGATCGGGCCCGGCGCGACCCTCTACTGCCCCGTCTATGTACCGGGGGCGCTCTTCCAGCTCGGAGACGTCCATGCTGCCATGGGAGACGGGGAGCTCTGCGGGACCGGTCTTGAGACGGCAGCTGTCGTGACGCTCCGGATCTCGCTGGTGAAGGGGGCCGCGCTGAAGCTGCCGGTCCTTGAGACAAAGGACCGCTGGTACACGATCGGCCACGGAAGGGACTACTATGAGGCCCTGAAGCAGACCACAGGGTGGCTTCAGGAGCTGATCATGAAGGCGTACGGCTGGGACGCGACGGACGCTTACCTGTACCTTTCCATACAGGGCGATGTGGAGGTGTGCCAGTCCTGCGCGTCGCGCTCCGTGGAGATGGTGCTCCGCTGCGGCGTCCCGAAGCAGCCCGGAAGGCCGCTGGTGCGGGACTGAGGCGCAAACTTTCCTTGCAACCGGGCATGAAATCGTGTATGATATGTGTTGTCCGGGATCCGGCAGCGGGTCCCGGCAAGCTGTGTTCGTAGCGAAGCTGGATATCGCGTCGGACTCCGACTCCGGAGATCGCGGGTTCGAATCCCGCCGGACACACGCGCAAAGAAAACCACGCAGATACGTCAAAACGGCGTAGATGCGTGGTTTTTCTGCTTCCGGGGAGCCTCAGGACACACGGACCGGAGG
>CACXDR010000225.1 GCA_902766415.1 uncultured Lachnospiraceae bacterium | reverse complement strand
GTGCTCCCGAAGCTGCCCTCCGGCGCCCGCTTCTCCCCGAGGACGGCATTGATCAGTGTCGACTTGCCCGCGCCGGAATTTCCGATCACGAGGACGTTGCCCTTTTCCATGATTCCTCCTTTGCCCCTGATCCGGCACCTTCAGCGGGTGTCACTTCAGGAAGCCGTCCTTACTCCGGCACCTTCAGCGGGTGCCGCCTCAGAAAGCCGTCCTTAATCGAGCACCTTCAGCGGGTGCCACCTCAGGCAGTCGCCCGACACCAGCGAGTACCGGATGCCGCGCTTCTTCCCGCGGATACTGTCGTGGAACCTCCGTTCCCCGTGGCAGTGCCCGTAGATCACCTGCTCCGCCCCGTACTTCTCCGCCATCTTTGTGAAGGCGCTGTTCTGCTGCAGGACATTGGTCGGCGGATAATGCAGGAACATGATGAATTTCCGGAAGCCGTCCGCCTTCGCGGCCTCGAAGGATGCCTCGAGCCGCTCGATCTCCCGGCCCACCAGCCGCTCCGCGTGCTCCGCCTCCGCCTCGTCCCAGCCGGTCAGGTGCCCGTCCCTGTCAAGGTAAAACGGCCCCTCGAAGGTATAGCCCTTCGTGCCGACCAGCGCGTAGTCCTCATAGCTGTAATAATTGTTCTGAAGGAACAGAAGCTTCCCGTCAAACAGCTCGTTCAGCTTTTCCGTCTTCTTCGCGTCCCAGAACATGTCGTGGTTCCCGCGGATCAGGATCTTCCGCCCCGGCAGGTCCGAAATGTACCGGAGGTCCTGTTCGCACTCCGTAAGGTTCCGCCCCCAGCTGTGGTCCCCCACAAGGACCAGCGTATCCCGCTCCGTGAGAAGCGCCTCGCAGTTCTCCTTGAATTTCCGTTCGTGGTCCTGCCATACCCTCTCAAAGATCTGGCCCGGAGCCTTCAGCTCCGACTGAAAGTGAAGGTGCAGGTCGCCGATCGCGTAAAGGCTCATTTAACTCCCCTGTTTTTCAGCGTATCTATGATCTTGCAGCAGGCCGCGCAGACCATGAGCGCGCCGGACAGCACCCAGCACGCGGTCACGTAGCTTGCGTTGATGATATAGTTGTAGGCGTCCCCGCCCACGTAGGCGTTGATCATATGATTCTGGTCATAGAAACACATCTTGTAAAGCCCCATGCAGAAGAACACCGCAGCTGCCGCAAGGCAGCAGACCGCTGTAATGTTCCAGCGGCCGTCCGGAACGTCCTGCGGTCCGGACCCGTTCTGCGAAGTCCCCGGATCTGCGGTTCCTGGGCCGGCGGCAGATGCGGTCCCGCCCGGTGTCATTCCCGGTCCCGCGGCTGGTCCTGTCCCAGCCTGCGTCATTCCCGACCCGGCGGCCATCTCCGGTCCGGCCGGTCTCATTTCCGCGTCCCTTCTTATATTGACTGTCCCGCAGTACATACACACCGCTATGCCGTCCGGGATCTGTTTCCCGCAGTTCTTACAGTACATGGCCCTTCCTCTTTACTTCACGATATGGCAGCGGTCCAGCTTCAGGATCTGCCCGTTACGGACCGTTACATATGCATTGTTTTCGAAAATCCCGTTCGTGTCAATACTTCCGCGCCGGCTGTCCGGATATACGCAGTAGTATCCGTCGTAGCCGGACCCGTCCGCCTGGAGCTTGTAGGTCCCTGCCGGCAGGTGCTTCCCGATCTTGAACTGCCCCTCTCCCGAGGTGGAGACGTATCCCGCGCTTTCTATGGGCTCCGCGTAGCAGCGCGAAAGCTCCAGGTATTCCCCGCGCTCCACGGTGATCACCGCGTTGTAGGAGAAGACGTCGTTCTCGGTGATATCGTCCCCCGCCGCGTCCGGGCGGATGCAGAAGTATCCGTCGTAGGACGAATTCGAGAAAAGAACGTACTCCCCGGGCGGCATCCCGGCCCCGATCAGGTACTCACTGTTCTCATAGAGATGGCTCGGCGTGTACGTCACCGGCGGCGAATAGCTTCCAGGCGTGTATGACGCTGCGGAAGAGTACCTTCTGCCGGGCAGCCAGGAGGCCGCGGCCCTGGAAAGGCGGGACGATGCTCCTGCCCCGCGGCTCAGGCTCACCGCCACTACAAGGATCAGAAACGCCGCGGTGCATCCCGCGATGACCGCGGGCAGGTACTTCCCTGTTCCCGAACCGCCGGAAGCTGTGCCCGAGTCTCCCGGACCTGTTCCCTGAACGCCGGAAGCGCCAGGACTCATGCCCTGCCCGCCGGGTCTCATGTGCTGCCCGCCGGGACCTGCTCCCCTGCCACGGTAGGACAGGTCCGCCGCACGCACAGGAGCCGGAGAGCCAAATGCGCTCTCCGGCCTGATACGCGGGATCCGATGCCCGCAGATCTGGCAGAAATTGGCGTC
>CACXDR010000224.1 GCA_902766415.1 uncultured Lachnospiraceae bacterium | reverse complement strand
GGCGTGCGCCTCAGGCTGAAGGACATCCCGCTGCGGCGGGAGACGGTGGAGCTCTGCGAGATGCTGAGGCTGGACCCTTACCGCCTGTTTTCCGCCTGCGACCTTCTCATCGCGGAAAACGGAAAAAGGCTCGAGGAAGCGCTTGCCGCGGCGGGAACGCCGGCCGCGCTGATCGGGTATCTTACCGGCGGGCAGGACAAGGTCATCACCGACAAGAAGGAGACAGAATATCTGAACCGCCCGGAGCAGGACGAGCTCCGGAAGGTCCCCGGCATGTGAGCCCGCGCGGGACGGCATGCAGGGGGCACCATAACTGACAAGGGAGAAAAGAAATGAGAGAAAAAATCCTCACTGTGATCGAGAAGAATTCCAGGATCGATCTCGCGGACCTCGCGAAGCTTCTCGGAGAGTCCGAGATCGATGTCGCGAACGAGATCGCAGACATGGAAAAGGAACACGTGATCTGCGGCTACCACACCCTCATCAACTGGGACAAGACCGGGACCGAGAAGGTCTCCGCCCTCATCGAGGTGAAGGTCACACCGCAGCGCGGCATGGGCTTTGACCGGCTGGCCGAGCGCATTTACCGCTACAGCGAGGTCGAGGCGCTCTACCTCATGAGCGGCGCCTATGACTTTACGGTCATCCTGGAGGGAAAGACCATGCGGGAGGTCGCCATGTTCGTTTCCGACAAGCTTGCTCCCCTGGATTCTGTCCAGAGCACCGCGACCCACTTCGTCCTTAAGAAGTACAAGGACCACGGCACTGTTTTTGATGAGACAGAACACGACGAAAGGCAGCTGATCACACCGTGAGAGATTTTAATGAGATCATTTCCTCGAAGACCGCGGCACTGCAGCCCTCGGGGATCAGAAAGTTTTTTGACATCGTGAATACCATGGAGGGTGCCATCTCCCTGGGTGTCGGCGAGCCGGATTTCGACACGCCGTGGTCGGTCCGCGAGGAGGGCATCTACTCCCTCGAGCAGGGCCGTACCTTCTATACCAGCAACTCCGGCCTTATGCCGCTCCGCGAGGAGATCTGCAGGTATCTGGACCGCCGCTTCGGCGCGGCCTATGATCCCGCGTCCGAGGTCATCGTGACCGTCGGCGGTTCGGAGGGCATCGACCTCGCGTGCAGGGCCATGCTGGACCCGGGGGACGAGGTCATCATCCCGCAGCCGAGCTACGTCTCCTATGAGCCGTGCGTGCGTCTCGCCGACGGCGTCCCGAGGATCCTCGAGCTGAAGGAGAAGGACCGCTTCAAGCTGATGCCGGACGACCTTGAGGCCCTGATCACGCCGAAGACAAAATTCGTGGTCCTGCCGTTCCCGAACAACCCCACCGGCTCCATCATGACGATCGAGGAGCTGAAGGCGGTCGCGGACGTCATCATGAAGCACGACATCTTCGTCGTGTCCGACGAGATCTACACCGAGCTCACCTACAACGGCAGGGAGCCCGCCTCCATCGTGCAGATCCCGGGCATGCGGGAGCGCACCATCCTGATCAACGGGTTCTCCAAGGCGTACGCCATGACCGGCTGGCGCTTAGGCTACGCCTGCGGTCCGGCCCCGGTGATCCGGCAGATGACGAAGGTCCACCAGTACGCCATCATGTGCGCGCCGACGACGAGCCAGTACGCCGCCGTCGCCGCTCTGCGCGACTGCGACGAGGCGGTCGCCGAGATGCGCGAGTCCTACAACCAGCGGCGCAGGTTCGTGCTGAGCCGCCTCGCGGAGATGGACATCCCCTGCTTTGAGCCGGAGGGCGCGTTCTACGTGTTCCCGAACATCAGCCGGTTCGGCATGTCGAGCGAGGACTTCGCGACGACGCTCCTCAAGGAGGAGAAGGTCGCGGTGGTCCCGGGCAACGCGTTCGGGGGAAGCGGCGAGGGCTTTATCCGCATTTCCTACGCGTATTCCCTGAAGCAGCTGAAGGAGGCGCTCGACAGGATCGGAAGGTTCGTCGCGCGGTTCGACGGAAAGGAATAACGCATGCTGAACGTGGTTCTCCTTGAGCCGGAGATACCGTTAAATACAGGAAATATCGGGAGGACGTGCGTCGCGGTCGGCGCACGTCTTCATTTGATCTATCCGCTGGGCTTCCAGATCGGGGAGCGCGCGGTGAAGCGCGCCGGGATGGATTACTGGCACAGGGTGGATCTCCGGCTTTATGACGATTTTGAGGATTTCATGAAAAAGAATCCGGACGCCCAGCTGTTCTTCGCGACGACAAAGGCGCGCAGGACCTACGCGGAGGTGAAATACGGCCCGGATGCCTTCATCATGTTCGGGAAGGAAAGCGCAGGGATCCCGGAGGAGATCCTGAAGGCGCACGAGGAGCAGTGCGTGCGCATCCCCATGCTGCCGGGGGAGCGGAGCCTGAATCTCGCGAACTCGGTCTCGGTCATCCTGTTCGAGGCCCTGCGGCAGAACGGCTTCCCGGGGCTTTCGGAAAAGGGTGAGCTGCACCGCCTGAGCTGGGACGGGTGAAAAACAGCCGGGACCGGCGGATCAGCCGGAGCGGGTGAAAAAGACCGTGACGGGCGGGCCGCGGTCCGGAACAGCCGGATCACAGGAATCAAAAAAAGGGACCGCGGAGCGTCTGCTTCGCGGTCCCTTCTGTCATGGGCTGCAATTCATGTTTTTAAAACAGTTTAGAGTTATGATCCTGTATGGCGGCTGATCATCTGGTCTGGCCGGTCCACACGCCGGAGCCGTCGACATAGTACTTGCCGTTGTCGACCCACTGGCTGGTAAGCATCCTGCCGAAGCTGCCGGAATCGGTGCTCAGCCAGTACCAGAGGCCGGAGTACGGGCTCTGGAGCCATCCGGTGACCATGTAGCCGTTCGCGTTGAAGTAGTACCAGTAGCCGTCGATCTGCTGCCAGTTGTTGGTGGTGTAGGAACGGTCCGCGTTGCAGTACCACCAGCCGTAGGAATCCTTGAGCCATGCGCCCTTCGAGGTGCCGGAGCCCGGGTTGTAGGAACCGGAGGAACCGGAGCCGGAGCTGGAGGAGCTTGAAGAGCTGGTCTTGCCGCCGAGATCCTCGAGGACGTCCTCGTCGACATCGAAGTCGTCGGACTCAGTCCAGTCGCCCTTGTAGGTGCCGGCCACGGCCCTGACCTTGACGCGGTAGGTGCCCTTGCCGTTCGAGCGGATCACGCTGCGGAAGTTGTAGGAGGTGGAAGAGGTGGTGATGGTCTCCTTCGTGGAAGAGCCGCGGAGAAGCTTGACCTCGTACTTGTCGGCATCATCCGCCTGCTCCCACTCGACGGTTCCGTCCTCCTCATCCGTCCAGGAAACATCCTCGATGTCCAGCGCGGAGTCGTCGGTGCTGCCGATCTTCGGAAGGGTCAGCGTGAGGCTCAGGGAGGAAGAGCTTACCGTGCACTTCGTCAGCGTCGCCTCGTCTCCGGAAAGGGAGATGTTGTTCTTGGAGAAGGTGTACTTGTTGTCGCCGGAAGAGATCTTGAAGGAATAGTCGCTGTCCGCCTTGACCTTCAGCGTGACCTTCGGCTTCTTGCCGTACTCGTTGTTCGTGACGGAAGAGATGGTGACGGAGGAAACTTCCTCGTCGTCGCAGGAAATGTCGATGTCGCTCTTGGACATCCCGTTGGAAAGCTCATAGTTGACTTCCAGGGTGATGCCGTCGACCTGCTCCTTCGACGCTGCGAACGCAGGTGCCGCGATGCCGAGCATCATGGCCGCGGTGAGAAGGAACGGGGCCGCTTTCTTCAGAATGCTGTATTTTTTCATTGATGGGTCCTCCTTACTGATAAACGTAATTGATCGTGATCATATATTGCAGGATCATCCGGGAATGCTCTGTTCCGGATGACTTATGATCCTTACGCCATCATATTACATGAATTGCGGACAAAAACAAAGCGCATTGCGCTTACGTTTTTATTACAAATAAACAGGCATGACATAAGAATTCCGTCATGCCTGTTTCCTGTTTCTTAAGGTGCCGGAAAGGCGTTCCGCGCATCCGTGCATGCCGCGTTTTCATGCTCCGTGCTGCCGGCGTTCCGCCGGCGCCGCGGGATCACTGCTTCCAGACGCCGTTCGCGTCGACCGTGTAGCCGTCCGGGGTCACGGTGTTCACGAGCATGTCGCCGTTCTGGCCGACATAGTACCATGCTGCGGGATCCGCTGCGCTCTGGATCCACCGGGACGCAGCCATGACGCCGCTCTCATCGAAGTAGTACCAGAGACCGCCGATCTCCCACCAGCCGGTCGCGCCGGCGGTGCCGTTGTTGAATCTGTAGCCCCAGGTGCCGTTGTCGTAGGTGAACCAGCCGTCACCCTCGCCCATGACGACGCCGGAGGACGCCCCTGCTGCCGCCGTGCTGCCTGCTGCTGCCGTGCTGCCTGCTGCCGTCGTGCTGCCTGCTGCTGCCGTGCTGTCCGCTGCCGCTGTGCCGCCCGCGCTGACTCCGGGCCCGCCGGCCAGGCCGGTAACCGCGTTTTCGGAAACGGTGTTTGTCTTTGTTTCCGCAGCTGTCGCGGCGCGGGTCTTCTTGATCAGGGAGATGGAATCGGAATCGATGGTCTCCTTGCCCCACGCGCTCGCGTACGAGGTCGCGCCGGACGGCTTCTTCTTTGCCGTGACGACCGCGTAGTAGGTGCCGGAGCCCTCTGCCAGGATCTTCTGGGTGACGTCCAGCATTTCAGCGTTGTAGCTTACCGTGGAGGCGTCGCCGACCTTGTTCTTCGAGATGAACTTGGAAGAGCTGTAGAGCTGGACCTTATACTGGCACTTGCTTTCCCCGACGGTCCAGCAGACCAGGATCTTGGAATCGGAAACGTCGAAGAAGACGTCATAGACGGCGTAATCCTCGAGGTCGTCGTCATCGTCCTTCGCGGCGAACGCGGTGCCGGCGCACAGGACGGACATCATGATCATGCAGAGCAGGAACGCGGTGATCCGCTTAAGATACTTCATAACTGTTTTCCTCCGTATTTATTCTTTCCTGTCCTGCCGGGACAGGCGCGGCGGGGCGCTTTTCGTCCCGCGGACTAAACCAAGTATAGCACAGGATCACTGGACTTGTGAATCCTCGACCAGCGCGGCAGCGCGCGGGAGCGAGAAGATGAACTC
>CACXDR010000223.1 GCA_902766415.1 uncultured Lachnospiraceae bacterium | reverse complement strand
GTCTTTCCTTCCCCGGCTCCTGCTTCTGCCGTCATCAGGAAATGCAGGAAGCACCCGTAGCCTGCCAGCGAGCAGACGTGGAGCGGAAGTGAATCCGGGCCGTAGCTTCCCGCCATGACCGCGCACGCTCCGGGCACCACCCTGCCGGTCACCGCAAGGACCGCGGCAAATGCCCTGCCCCTTGACGGCTCAAGGAAGAGCACCGCCGCGCCGGCCGCCGCAAGGACCATAAGCCACAGAAGGTGCTGTCCGCCGAACGTATCAAAGCCCTGCATGCTCTTTATCCTCTCCGATCATTCTTTCTTATCATTGTACTCTGCTCCCGGCGGCGCCGCCACTCCTTTGCAGGCTTTGCTCCCGGTCCGCTCCTTTGCATGGTCTGCAGGGGCCTCCCGTGCTATACTTACCGGAGAAACCGCACCGCGTAAGGAAAGGAACCGCGATCATGCTGTCTGAAAAGAATGGAACAGGCCTTCCGAAGAGGGGCCTTTATCTCAGGAAGAGGCTCGGCTGCCTCCTTTTATCCCTTCTGCTTGCGGCGGGCACCGCTGCCTGCGGCGCTCCGGCAGGGGACAAAAAAACGGAGGCGGGATCATCGGCCGCGCAGGAGCCTGGCTCCGGGGAGCTCCCGGTGATCAATGTCGTCTCGGACCCTCTCCCTGAAAAAAGCATGCAGGAAGCGGACGTACAGGCGCCCGCGCCCGAAACGCCTGAGCCTCCGGAGGCGCACGAAGCCCCGGAGATTCCTGATACCTTTACCATCGCCTTCGCCGGCGATATCCTGATGGATCCGGGCTATGCCGCGGGCGACGCCCTGACGAAGCGCGGGGCAGAGGGCTGCTTTGACGGGGAAGCGCTCTCCCTGATGCGGGGCGCGGAGCTTTTTGTGGTGAACAACGAATTTGCGTGGACGACCCGCGGCACGGCCGTCGCAAAGGAGTTCAACTTCCGCGCGGACCCGAAGCACACCCATATCCTCAGGGACATGGGCGCGGATCTCGTCACCCTCGGGAACAACCACACCTACGACTACGGTGAGGAGGGTCTTCTGGACACCCTGGCCGCGCTGGAAAAGGAGGGGATCCCTTATGTCGGTGCCGGCAGGAGCCAGGCGGAGGCCGAGCGACCTGCGGTCTACAGCATCGACGGCTTCCGGATCTCGATCGTCAACGCGGAATCCATCCTGTTCAACGCGAACCCGCCCGCGCAGAGCGCGCAGGGGGGCCGGCCCGGGACCTTCGACTGCTACCGTCCCGAAATGCTCTTTGAGGCAGTCCGGAAGGCAAAGGCGGAAGCTGACTACTGTATCGTCGTCATGCACTGGGGCTCCGAGGGAAAAACGGTCCCGAATGAAAAGCAGCTTCTTTTGACCGACGGCGCCGTGGAAGCCGGTGCCGACCTGATCATCGGCGGGCACCCGCATGTGCTGCAGGGGATCAGCCGGCGCGGAAACGTCCCCGTGTGCTTCAGCCTGGGCAACTACCTGTTTCACTCCGGGACCTATGACACCGGGATCATCCAGGCTGTTTTCAGTCCTTCCGGACGATGCCTTAAGACCCTCCGCTTTGTCCCCATGCAGTGCCGGAACATGAAGGTATTCACGCTTTCCGGGAGCGAAAAGGAGAGGCTCCTCGATTACATGAGAAGCCTCTCCCCGGACGTCCGGATCGATGATGACGGCTTGATCTCCCTGCCGTGACTGTTCTTTTCCGTGACTGTTCTTTGCTGTGACCGGCTTTTGCCGTGACCGGTTCTTTGCCCTGTCTTAGCAGTTCCCGGCCTGTTGCCTATTCCCCGAAGACCTGCTTCCGGAGATTTATCCCGGCCGGCGTTGCGGCGAGCCCGCCGCCGGCCGTTTCCTTAAGCGAAGCCGGCAGGGCGTTCCCGACCTCCCGCATGGCATCGATACATTCGTCGGCGGGGATCTTCGGAGCAACGCCGGCAAGTGCCATGTCAGCGCTGGAAAACGCGATCATCAGCCCCGATACGTTCCGTTTGATGCAGGGGATCTCTACCAGCCCGGCTACCGGGTCACAGACCAGGCCCAGCTGGTTCACGATTGCGATCGCGCAGGCGTCCGCGCACTGCGCGGGCGTTCCGCCCATCAGCTCGGCAAGCGCAGCCGCCGCCATTCCCGACGCGCTGCCGCACTCTGCCTGGCATCCGCCCTGGGCCCCCGCAATGCTCGCGTTCTGCGCGATCACCATGCCGAAGGCGCCCGCCGTAAACATGGACATGACGATGTCCCGCTCATCGAACCCCCGGTCCTCATACAGGGATACGAGACAGCCGGGAAGGATCCCGCAGCTGCCCGCGGTGGGAGCCGCCACGATCCGTCCCATGGAAGCGTTGCAGCCGGCCACCGCCAGCGCCCTCGACATGGCGCGCGTCATAAAGGGACCGCAGAGGCCGCCGTCCGTGCGCTCCGCGTAGGCCTTCATGGCGAAGCCCTCCCCGCCGGTAAGCCCGGACATGGACCTCTGGTCTTTTTTCTGCCCGAATGCGACGGATTCCCGCATGACTCTGAAGCTTTCCCTCATTTTTTCATAAAGCTCTTCCGCAGGCTGCTCCATAGCCTCCGCCTGGTCCCTGAGGACCAGCTCACTGATCTTAAGCTCCGCTGCCTCCGCCGCTTCTGTGATCTCCTTGACCGACCGATAATTCAACATAGCTTTTCCTTTCCGGATGAGGATGATGGCGCCCGGCTTTTTAAGCCGGCCGGGCAGGAACATCCTGTCCGCCTTTTACAGCCTGCGGATCAGCAGGGCGTTGTCGACATTTTCCAGGTTCCGGATATCGCTGATCAGGGAATCCGGCGGCAGGCTGTCGATCTCGATCGTCATGATCGCTTCTCCTCCCTTCCGCTCGCGGGAAAGGTGGAAATTGCAGATATTGAGGTCCGCGTACTGCCAGCGCATCAGGCTCGTGACACTTGCGATCGCGCCGGGGCGGTCCCGGTGCATGACCAGGACCGTGTGGCTCTCGCCGTTGAAATCCACCTTCATATCGTTGACCAGGTCGACCCGGATGTTTCCGCCGCCGACACTTGCGCCCTGCACCGATCCTTCGGAGCCGTCCGGCATCACATAGCTGATGCGGGCGGTATTCGGGTGCGCGTCAGGCAGGTCCTTTTTGACAAAGCTGTATTTTATGCCCTTCCGGTCCGCGATCTCCAGCGCGTCCCGGATCTCCTCCGACCAGCTGTGGTATCCCATGATGCCGGCCAGCAGCGCGCGGTCCGTCCCGTGTCCCTGATACGTCCTCGCAAAGGACCCGGACAGGATGATCTCGACCGACGCGGGCGTCCTTCCGTCCATCAGCTTGTTTGCCACGCGCCCGATGCGGACCGCTCCCGCCGTGTGCGAGCTCGACGGACCGATCATGACGGGGCCGATAATATCAAACACGTTCATAACCATACCTGCTTTCCGTTATCTTCTTAACGCCGGGATCCTTCTATATCCATAATACCCTTGATCCGCAATGCCTTTCAATCCATGATCCGCAAAACATGCCGGTGAAAACAGAAAAAAGAGGACCCGCATACCACGGATCCTCCTTGTGTCTTT
>CACXDR010000222.1 GCA_902766415.1 uncultured Lachnospiraceae bacterium | reverse complement strand
GAGCGCCTCGTCGGAGCCGAAGGCAGCCGGCACGTCGAGCCCGTTCGGGAGCATCCGCCTCCCGCCGGAAGCGTTCTCGCCGACGTTCGAATAGATCAGGTTCTGGAACACCGTCGCGTCGACCGAGAAGCGCTGTCCCATGAAGCGGTAGCCCATATTCAGGACCGTCTTCTTTCCGCCCTCGTCCGTATCCACGACCGGGACGGAATTGATCTTCGGCGCCTCGATAAGTCCCGTCAGCTGGTGGTAAAGCTGCCATGCCTCGTCATTGCCCGCAAGGCTTTCGACAGTCACGTCGCTGCCGTACGCGTTCTCGATGACCGGACGATACTCATAATAGCCAGAGTCGTCGCTGGCTCCCGCGAAGAAGGAGGTGATCTGGTAGAGCGCCTGCCACTGCGGCAGCGTCTCCTCGTCAAGCGCAAGCGTCATAAGAAGGGCGCTCCGGTCAAGGTCCTCGTCCTTCTGCGTGAAGTTCAGCCTTCCGTACCACATCATGGCGCGGAAGTAGCGCTCCAGGGTCTCATTTCCTTCATAGTACCCGCGGACCGTGTACTGGGAGTAGTCCTCCATCCTGCCGGGGGTAAGCTCCGAATCCACGACCGCGGTGTGCTCGTAGATCTTTTCAAGCTCGGCGTCGACGGTATCCTTCACCTCCGCCGGGATATCCGCGGATGGGTCAAGGAGCGCGTTTCCGACTGCGAAGAAGGCGACGTTCCGCCTTGCCGCGGACTCCCACTCGGTGCCGGAAAGGGTCTCAAGCTGGGCGGTACTGTTCGCGAGCATGCCCTCGCTCAGCACCTTCAGGTCCTTCGCGAGATGGTCCCGCTCCGTCGTCTTAAGAAGGTACTGGAAATACAGGTGGTACGTGTGCATCATAGAGTCGACCGTGACGAAGCTCGGCATGACCGAGTAGCGGTTCGACTCATAGTTCTCGTAGAACTCGTAGCTTCCGCCCTCCGTGATGAAGAAGCCGTTCTCCACGAGCTTCTCCTTCATCTCGTCGGTGAAATAGTAGTCGTCGATGTTCGAGACGTTGGAGAAATCGGCCTCCACCTTGTAGTCCGGGACCTCCGCCTTTACCTGGGTCCCTGCAGACATCATTTCCGGCGTGAAGAAGCCCGGCCGGGCGATGGCAAGGATGGCCCTCGCGGTCTGCTCAAGGGGGCTCAGCGATTCCGCCGGCGCCTCAGCCTGTCCGGTCTCTCCGCCGCTTTCCTGCCCGGAGCCCGCGTTTGCGGCCTCCTTTGCCTTTTCCGCGGCGGCCTGCGCAAGGCTCTCGGCCTCCTTAAGCATCCCCTGCTGGTCTGCCTTCGGGGACGCCGGCTTTTTCCCGCGCGTCACCGCGAACCCGATGAGGGCGATGGCGGCGATCACGCCGATGATGATGGCGATGATCAGGCCGGTCCTGCTCTTCTTTTCCGGCCCGTTTCCGGACCCGCCGGCAGGAACACCGCCCTGCGGTCCCGCGGGCGGGACAGGCCGTACCGGCGGAACGGGAGGCACCGGAGGCGGGGCCACCGGAGTCACCGGCGGCGGGGGCACCGGAGGTACCGGGGGAGTCCCGCCTCCGTGGCCCAGATAGACCGTCTTCTCCTCCCCGCCGTTCTGGTTCCCAAGATATACTGTCTTTTCGTCATCCTGGGGAACCACCCGCTTCACGGGGTTCTTCTGGTTGTATTTTCTTAAGTTCTCCTTGTAGATCTCGAGAGGGGTCCCGCACTTCCGGCATACATTGATCCGGTCGTCTTCAAGATTTCCGCATTTCGGACAGATCATAGATGCTCCTCCTTAAAAAGAACTTCACGGGGCTTTGCCGCGCCCTGCGCGGACCGGCTCCCTGCGCTTCTTCTTTTCCCGGCGCCGGGATGGTCCGACAATGACAGTATAGCATGAGGAGGGCGCTTCTGATGATTTTTTTTCACCAGAGGCGCCCTCCTTTGTACATTTTACCGGGAATATTCTGTTTTTTCCTGCCCTCATAAGGCGCGGCGGCGTGCTCCCTGCGGAGCCGTTACTCGCAGAGGTCAGCGATCGCCTGGGCGAACATCTTCGCGGAAGCGGCCAGCTCATCGATGACCGCGTACTCGTCCGCCTCGTGCATGTGGGTATCCGTGCCCGGGAAGACCGCGCCGAACGCGACGCCGTTCTGAAGCTCGTGGACGTAGGTCTGGCCGCCTAAGGCGATGCACTCTCCCTTAAGTCCCGTATAGGATTCGTAGATCTCAAGCAGCGAGGTGACGAGCGGGGAATCCGCAGGCACAAGGTGGCCTTCGTTCCTCCTGCTCCCGTCGAAGCTGATCCCTGCCTCCCCGAAGCTCTTTTCGCAGGCCGCCGCGATCTCCGCGCCCTTCGCGGTCGCCGGGAAGCGGCAGTCGAAGAGGCCGCGGAAGCCGGTCTCCGTGAATTCCATTTTGGAGAACGCAAGCGTCAGCGGGCCGCTCTCGCTGTCCTCGCATTTAATGCCGAGCGACGCGCCGTCCCACTCGCCGTGCGGGATCAGGCGGACAAGCGCCGTCACCGCGTTCTTCGCCGGGCCTTCCGAAAGCGGAAGCTTCGAGAGGAAAAGGAGCATGGCGGTCAGCGCGTTGTTCCCCTTCTCCGGCGTGGAGGCGTGCGCTTCCTTTCCTGCCGCGGTGATGCGGAAGGAGTGCTTCAGCTTTTCGTCCTTGTTCGCGCTCATGGTGATGAGGACGCCGGTCTCCTTCATGACCTGGTCCTGCGCCGCCGCAAGCACGAGGGCGGAAACATTGGTCACGACAGCCTCGGAGGTCTGCGGCACCGCGTTCTCGATCGCGCCGCCGGTCACGCTGAGGATACGGACGCCGTGGGGCTGGCGCTCCCAGGAAGCGGAGAACTCTCCTGCCATGCGGCCCTTCTCCACGTTGACGACCGGATAATCGCCGTCCGGCGAGAAGGTCATGGGCGCCTCTTTTTCCGTCTTATAGTAGTGGGCGATGCAGCGGCTGCCGGATTCCTCGTTGCAGCCGAGGATCAGCCGCGCGTTCCTGCTGACCGGGATGCCGAGCTCCTTCACCGCGCGCATCGCGTAGAGCGCCGCGACGGCCGGTCCCTTGTCGTCCGAGGTCCCTCTGCCGTAAAGCTTTCCGTCCTGCACCGCGGGGTCGAAGGGACCTGTCACGGTCCAGCCCTCCCCGCCCGGGACCACGTCCATGTGCGCAAGGATGTCAAGCCGGGACTCCCCGTCGTTCAGGTCGAACGCGGAGGCGTAATTATCGTAATTCGTGACGCGGAAGCCGTACTGGTTCGCCATGGCCTCGGCGCGCTTCAGCGCCCTGTACGCGCCTTCGCCGAACGGCTTGCCCGGCTCCGGGGTCCCGTCGGCGCTGTCGATCCTGCAGAGATCCACAATGTCGGACAGCATTTCACTGCGGTGGGCTTCCACCCATGCGCTGATCTCGGATTTGAATTCTTCTCTCATAGATAGTGTTCCTTTTCAATGTAATCTGTATGAAGCCATGCGCCCAGCTCGGGCCGGAAGGCCCTCGCTGTACGGCTGCGCCTTGACATAAAAGCCATGCGCCAAGCTCGGGCCTTATGGCCCTCGCTGTACGGCTGCGCCGTATGCCAGGCATGCGCCCCTGCCTGCGATGCGCAAGCGCCTCCCGGCAGGGGACGCATTCCTGGCGCATGGCTTTAGCTGCGCCCAAATTCACT
>CACXDR010000221.1 GCA_902766415.1 uncultured Lachnospiraceae bacterium | reverse complement strand
CGTTATGAGCAGTGCCCGGGCGATGTCCAGGCAAAGGAAGTCGAAGCCAGAGCAGCACTTGTAAAGGGCGGAGACGAATAATTTTCGGTAAGGTTGGACAGGGTATGAATCATAACTTTAAGAAAATTGAGCCGAAGTGGCAGGCAAAATGGCAGGAGGCGAAGATCTTCCACGCAGTGGATGATTCCCCGAAGCCGAAATTCTACGGCCTGGTCGAATTCCCGTATCCCAGCGGTGCGGGAATGCACGTCGGCCATATCAAGGCATATTCCGGGCTTGAGATCATTTCCCGGAAAAGAAGGATGCAGGGTTACAACGTCCTGTTCCCCATCGGATTCGACGCATTCGGACTTCCGGCGGAGAACTATGCGGTCAAGACCAACCAGCATCCCCGCGTCACCACGGACCACAATATCCATCACTTCTCGAACCAGCTGAAGAAGGTCGGTTTCTCCTTCGACTGGGACCGCGTGATCGATACCACGGACGAGGACTATTACAAGTGGACCCAGTGGATCTTCCTGAAGCTGTTCGACAACGGACTGGCATTCCGGGACAAGACCCTGGTCAACTACTGCCCGCACTGCAAGGTGGTCCTTTCCAATGAGGACAGCCAGGGCGGAAAGTGCGATATCTGCCACAGCGACGTCATCCAGAAGGAGAAGGAGGTCTGGTACCTCCGCATCACGAAGTACGCGGACAAGCTTCTTGAAGGACTTGAAGAGGTGGATTTCCCGGAGAACATCCGCGCCATGGAGGAGAACTGGATCGGCAAGTCCACCGGCGCGTTCGTTGACTTCACGATCGACGGTACGGACGAGACCATGCGGATCTACACGACCCGTCCCGACACGCTCTTCGGCGTGACTTTCATGGTCATGGCTCCGGAGCATCCGCTCATCGACAAGTACGCCGGCCGGATCGCGAACATCGGCGAGGTCAATGCGTACCGTGAGGAGTGCCAGAAGAAGACGGAGTTCGAGCGCATCAACCTCGTCAAGGACAAGACGGGAGTGAAGCTTGAGGGCCTTGAGGCAGTCAACCCGGTCAACGGGAAGAGGATCCCGATCTTCATCGCCGACTACGTCATGATGGGCTACGGCACCGGCGCGATCATGGCTGTCCCGGCGCACGACCAGCGCGACTGGGATTTCGCGAAGGCGTTCGGCGCGGACATCATCGAGGTCATCAAGGGCGGCGACATTGAGAAGGAGGCCTATGCCGGCGACGGCGAGATGGTGAACTCCGGCTTCCTGAACGGCCTGACCAACAAGAAGGATTCGATCCAGCGCATGATCGAATACCTCGAGGAGAAGGGCATCGGTGAAGCAGGTGTTCAGTACAAGATGAAGGACTGGGCGTTCAACCGCCAGCGCTACTGGGGCGAGCCCATCCCGATCGTCTACTGCCCGAAGTGCGGCATGGTCCCGGTCCCCTATGAGGAGCTGCCGCTCCGCCTGCCGAAGGTGGAGAACTTCAAGCCGGGCGAGGACGGCGAGTCCCCGCTTGCGAGGATCCCGGAATTCGTGAACTGCAAGTGCCCGAAGTGCGGCGCGGACGCGAAGCGCGAGACGGATACCATGCCGCAGTGGGCAGGTTCCTCCTGGTACTTCCTCCGCTACATCGACCCGCACAATGACAAGGCGCTCGCGGATATGGAGAAGCTGAAATACTGGATGCCGGTCGACTGGTACAACGGCGGCATGGAGCACGTTACCCGCCACCTGATCTACTCGAGATTCTGGCATCACTTCCTTTACGACATCGGCGCGGTCAACACCTTCGAGCCGTACGCGAAGCGTACCGCACAGGGCATGGTCCTCGGCGAGCACGGCGTGAAGATGTCAAAGTCGCTCGGCAACGTGATCGACCCGATCGACGTCGTCGACGAGTACGGCGCGGATACGCTGAGGACCTACGTCCTCTTCATGGGCGAGTACGGCAAGGCGGCTCCGTGGAGCGAGGCCTCGGTCCGCGGCTGCAAGCGTTTCCTTGAGCGTGTCGCCCGTATGGCGGACAGCCTCGCGGACGCCGACGTAAAGTCTCTTGAGGCGCCGCTGCACAGGACCATCAAGAAGGTGAGCCTGGACATCGACGACATGAAGTTCAACACGGCGATCGCCGCGCTCATGACGCTCCTCAACGGCTTTGAGGACGCCGGAAAGCCCGGCAGGGAGCAGTACAAGACCTTCCTGCGCCTCCTGACCCCGTTCGCCCCGCACATCACGGAGGAGATCTGGGAGCATCTCGGAGAGGAGGGCTTCATCTCCGCGCAGCCGTGGCCGGAATGGGATGAGGCGAAGACGGTCGAGAGCACCATCGAGATCGCCGTCCAGGTGAACGGAAAGCTCCGCGGCACCGTCATGATCGCGAAGGACGCTTCGAAGGATGATGCCATCGCCGCGGCGAAGGAGATGCTTGCCGGGACCAACAAGGCGCCGGCGAACATCGTGAAGGAGATCTACGTTCCCGGCCGTATCGTGAACATCGTCGCGAAGGGCTGAGGCGTAAGGAACGGATCCGGAAGGCATTGAAGCCGGAAGGATCCGGACCGAAAAAAGAAGAACAATAAAAGTGCCGGACCCGGGGTCATCCCTGAGTCCGGCACTGTTTATGATACGCTCCGCGCGGCAAGGAAGGAGCTGCCTGACGGCAGCCTGCGCGCGGCGCGCAAGTCCCGCAGGTGGACTTGAAGATACGCCACCGCACACCCGGTTATTTTCCCGCGTCCCTGCGGATCAGGTCGAGCACGCGGTCGGAGACCATGAGGCGGCCGCGGCCGGTCCCGATGCCCACGCCGGGGGAGCTGTCCCCGTGGAAGTCCGACCCGCCTGTCGCGACGAGATGCGCGGTTCGGGCAAGCGTCTGGAGACGCGCGGTATCCGCCAGCGTGTGGGCCGGGTGCCAGACCTCCAGCCCGCGGAGGCCCAGCGCGCAAAGGTCCGCGACCATCTCCTTAAGCTCCCTGTCCGTGAGCCCGTATTTCACGGGATGCGCAAGGCAGGGCCAAACGCCGTACCGCCCGAAGCAGGAGAGCACACGCTCCGGGGAGAGGCTGTCCATGTACGGGACGTAGCGGCCGCCGTAGGAGAGATAGTACCGGAAAGCGTCGTCCTCCGTCCGGACCACGCCCTTTTCCTTCAGGGCACGCGCGAAGTGCGCCCGGGTGATCACCGCGTCCGGGGTGCTGCCGGCAAGGTCTTCGCGCGTAAGGACGATGCCGTCCTCCGCGAGGTTGTCGAGGATCGTTTCATTCCGTTCGTTCCGGAGCGCCCGGAAGGAGGCGAGCTCCGCTTCAAAGGCGGGATCGTCCGGGTCCGCGAAGTAGCCAAGGATATGGATCTCCGTCCTGCCGTAGACGCAGGACATCTCGATCCCCGGCACGAGGGTAAGCCCGCAGAGGGCAGCCTCCTCAAGCGCCTCCGGGACCCCGGCGAGAGTATCGTGGTCGGTCAGCGCGGCCGCGGCGAGGCCTGCCTCCTTTGCGGCGCGGACCACCTCCCGCGGGGAAAGGGATCCGTCTGACGCTGTCGAATGGATATGAAGGTCGATCATGGCTTCCTCCGGAAAATGTAAGACTTTCTAAACAGGATTGTAACACACAGCGGGGGAAATGAAAAATGATGTAAAATCTGTCAAAATCGACCGGAATTTCGCCGTTTTCAACGGATTATTTTATGTTGAAGTGTGATATACTGACTGATGCAGAAGCAACAGGGAGAGTATCTATGGGCACGAACAGCACAGGCAGAAAGAGACCCGCTTCCGGCCAGGGAAACAGGAATTACCCCGGAAGCGCGTATTATAAAAGAAAAAGAAGAAGAGAACGTGAGAGAAGGACCCGCATGGCGGTCGGGGCCGCGGTCATATTCCTGATCGCGCTCCTGGGGATCTTCGGAGTCCGGAAGCTCCTGCGGGACAGCGGAGGCGGGCCGGCACCGAACGGAGGCGTCAGTGCCTCGGCGGAGGAGACCACGACCGTACCGGAGACTGAGCTTAAGAAGGCGGTCACCATCAACGAGGTGGATATCACCGGCTTAAGCAAGTCCGCCGCGCGCGACGCCGTAACGGCGAAGAACGTGTGGGGCATGAAGGCGGTCCTGCCCGGAGGCGGTGAGGACAGTACCTACGAGATCGGGAACCTTCTCGCGCTGAAGCTTGAAAAGGTCCTGACCGAGATCTACGATTCCGGGAAGCCGGCCGCGGACAGCTACGTCCTGAACGCGGAGGGCCTGGACGCGGAGATCGCGGCGGAGGCCGCGGAGATGGCCGCGAAATGGAACGTGAAGCCGAAGAACGGCGCGGTCTCGGGCTTTGACAAGGAGACGAATTCCTTTACCTACTCCGAGTCGCAGGACGGAAGGACTGTGGACCAGGAGGCGGCAGCCGCGGATATCCGCACCGCGATGAACGAGCAGGATTATGGCGCCACGGTCACGGTGAAGGCGGAGATCACTCCCGCGGAGCTCACCGCGGCACAGGCGAAGGAGCGCTACAAGGTCATAGGCACCTTCACAACGAAGGCTACCGCAAACGCGGACAGGAACAACAACCTGAAGCTCGCCTGCCAGGCGATCGACGGAAGGATCCTGAAGGTGGGCGAGGAGTTCTCGTTCAACCAGTCGACCGGCAACCGCACGGAGGCGCGCGGCTATAAGCCTGCGGGCGCCTACCAGAACGGCAAGGTCGTCCTGGAACCGGGCGGCGGCGTCTGCCAGGTCTCCTCGACACTGTACAACGCGGTCATCCGTGCCGGCATCACCCCCACGGAACGGCACGCGCACACCTTCGAGCCGAGCTACGTGACACCGGGCGAGGACGCGACGGTGAGCTACGACGGCTACGCGGGACCGGACATGCGGTTCGTGAACACGACCAGCTCCTCGATCGCGATCCGGGCTGCCTTCTATGACAGGACCGTCACGGTATCTGTCGTCGGCCTTCCTGTCCTTGAGGAGGGCGTGACCATCTCCCTCCAGTCCTCGAAGACGGAGGAGTTCGACAACGGCGGCGTGGAATACGTCGAGGACCCGACGCTCCAGCCGGGCGTGGAGAAGGTCATCTCTGAGGGGAGCATCGGCTCCCGCTGGGTGACGAACCTCGTCACAAAGAAGAACGGGGAGGTCGTTTCGAACAACTTCTTCCACAACAGTACTTACAAGGGCCACACGAAGACGATCGCCCGGAACACGAGCGGCGTGGTCGCAAGCACTACGGGCGCGG
>CACXDR010000220.1 GCA_902766415.1 uncultured Lachnospiraceae bacterium | reverse complement strand
CGTCATGTAGGCGTTGATCTTGTCCTGCTCCATGCCCTTCGCCCAGAAGCGGTCGCGGCAGCGGCGGACATACCAGTTGGACATGTCGTCGACAAAATCCTGGAGCACGCGCGCCGTCTCGGGGATGCGGTAGTTGGCGAGGTTGTCGTCCACCGCCTTCACGGTGCTGGACAGCCTGGAAAGGAGCCAGCGGTCCATGACCGGCAGGGACGCGTAGTCAAGCGTATACTTCGTCGGGTCAAAGCTGTCGATATCCGCGTAGAGCACATAGAACGCGTAGGTGTTCCAGAGCGTTCCCATGAACTTCCTCTGTCCCTCGCGGACGGCCTTGTCGGAGAACCTGCTCGGAAGCCACGGCGCGCCGTTCGAATAGAAGTACCAGCGGATCGCGTCCGCGCCGTGCGCCCTGAGGGCGTCGAACGGGTCAACGGCATTGCCCTTGGACTTGGACATCTTCTGGCCGTTCTCATCCTGCACGTGTCCGAGGACGATGACGTTCTTGAACGGCGAGCAGTTGAACAGCAGGGTGGAGATCGCCATCAGGGAGTAGAACCAGCCTCTCGTCTGGTCCACCGCCTCCGAGATGAAGTCCGCCGGGAACCGGCTCTCAAAGAGCTCCTTGTTCTCAAAGGGATAATGATACTGCGCGAACGGCATGGCGCCGGAGTCGAACCAGCAGTCGATGACCTCCGGCACGCGGTGCATCTCCTTGCCGCAGTCCGGGCACTTGATCGTCACCGCGTCGACGTACGGGCGGTGAAGCTCGATCTCCTCCGGGCAGTTGTCGGAGAGCTTCTTCAGCTCCTCCTTGCTGCCGACCGAGATCTGCTTCCCGCAGGAGCAGGTCCAGATGTTCAGCGGGGTGCCCCAGTAGCGGTTTCTGGAAAGTCCCCAGTCCTGCACGTTCTCGAGCCAGGAGCCGAAGCGGCCGCTGCCCATGGACGGCGGGATCCAGTTGACCGTATTGTTGTTCCTGATGAGGTCGTCGCGGACGGCGGTCATCTTGATGAACCAGGTGCTGCGCGCGTAGTAAAGGAGCGGCGTGTCGCAGCGCCAGCAGTACGGATAGTCATGCGTAAAGTAGGGCGCGTCGAACAGGAGGCCTCTCTCCTCGAGGTCGACCAGGACCTTCGGGTCCGCGTCCTTCACGAAAAGCCCGGCGAAGGGGGTATCGTCCGTCATGCAGCCCTTCTCGTCGACACGCTGGATGAACGGCATGCCGTACTTCGCGCCGACGCGGTTGTCGTCCTCACCGAAGGCTCTCGCGATATGGACGATGCCGGTACCGTCTTCGGTGGTGACGTACGGATCGCACATCACATACCAGCCCTTCTCCTTCGGGGCCGGGACCACCGGGTAAAGCGGCTCGTACTCTTTGAATTCGAGATCGGAGCCCTTCATGGTGTCAATGACCTCGGCGTCCGCGCCGAGTACCTTTTCGACGAGCGCCTCTGCCATATAGTAGGTGTATCCGCCGGACTTCACCTTCACGTAATCGAGGTCCGCGTTCACGCAGAGGCCGATGTTGGACGGAAGGGTCCAGGGAGTCGTGGTCCACGCGAGGAAGTAGGCGTCCTCGCCCTTCACCTTGAAGCGGACCGTCGCGGAGCGCTCCTTGACGTTCTTGTAGCCCTGCGCCACCTCGTGGGAGGAAAGCGGGGTCCCGCAGCGCGGGCAGTACGGGACGACCTTGAAGCCCTGATAGAGGAGGCCCTTGTCCCAGATCTGCTTTAACGCCCACCACTCGGACTCGATGAAATCATCGTGGTAGGTGACGTACGGGTCGTCCATGTCGGCCCAGAAGCCGACCGTGCGGGAGAAGTCCTCCCACATGCCCTCGTATTTCCAGACGCTCTCCTTGCACTTCGCGATGAACGGCTCCAGGCCGTACTGCTCGATCTGCTCCTTGCCGTCAAGGCCGAGCTGCTTCTCGACCTCGATCTCGACCGGCAGGCCATGGGTGTCCCAGCCGGCCTTTCTCGGGACCTGGTAACCCTTCATGGTGCGGTAGCGCGGGATCATATCCTTGATGACGCGCGTAAGGACGTGGCCGATGTGCGGCTTTCCGTTCGCCGTGGGCGGACCGTCGTAGAACATGTACGTGGGGCTGTCCTTCCGGTCCTCGATGGATTTCTCGAAGATCTTCTGGTCTGCCCAGAACTTCTCGACTTCCTTTTCCCTTTCGACGAAATTGAGGTCTGTGGGTACTTTCTTGTACATTTCCTCTCTCCTTTTCGATGGGCGGAAACATTTTCTTCCCGCCGGGGCTTTGTATACAGAAAGAGCTTCCGTCCTTCAGGACGGAAGCCCGAAAAGCTTTCGCTGTACCACCTGCATACTGACATATGTGTTCCCTGTAACGTGGGAAAAACGGTATCCCTTACTGATCCCCCCCGCGGGCGATGTTCCGGGATACGGCTCGGAAGTGATCTTCAGCTGCGTCTACTAGCACCGGGCTTCCACCGCCCCCGGCTCGCTGTGCCGTTCCCCGCAGTCTACTGTCTTCGTCAAAGCCTATAACATTAAACCCCAATATTATATACAACAGGCAGCGGGATGTCAATAAAAAGAAGCAGGCCCGCCGGCTCCTGTGCTGCGGCGCGCAGCGGGTGCTTCCGGCGGAACTGCTTCTTTAAATATGTACTTAAATTGCGTGTTTCAAATTATGTGTCTTATTATGCCTCTTACAGATGGGTCTTAATAATCGTCGTCGTAGTCGTCGTCGACGGTCTCATCGTCAGCATCGACCTCGGGGACGTATTCGACGCCCATCTCGGCGGCGATGGAAGCGTTCTCCGCGTCCTCGCGGGAGGCGTCGAGGGAGCGCTGCTTCGCGCTTTTATAGACCTTTGATGCGTGCAGGTAGGTCTGCTCCGGGGTCTCCGCCTGCGTCTGCTGGACGGGCTGCGTCCAGAGCTCCATCGACGCGGCCGCGGTCTCGGGCTGCGTTTCCGGCGGCGCGGTCTCCGGCGGCGCCGTTTCGGGCGGCGCGGTCTCGGGTGCCGCGGTCTCCGGCGGAGCGGTCTCAGGCGGCGGAGCCTCTGTCGTCTGCGGTGCCTGCGTCGCGGGCGGCGCAGTCTCCTTCCTTTTCGCCTTCGTCTCCTCCGGCACCGGCTCCGGGCCCCGGCTGATCCAGAGCTCCACCGGGCTGCCCTTCACGAGCGCCTCGCCCTCGCTTACGCTGAGCCTGGATACCCTGCCTTCTGCCACGGAGGCGTATTCCTTCTTTGTGCTTACCTCGAACCCGAGATCCGTAAGCGTTTTGACAGCCTCGTCCTCCGTCATGGTCGCGCGGATCCCGTACGGGACCTGGACCATTTCCGGTCCCTTGCTGACCCTGACGCGGACGGTGCTGCCCCGGTCAAGCTCCGTTCCCGCCTGCTCGTCCTGGGAGATCACGGTATCCGCGGGCACCTCCGCGTCATAGACATATTCCGCCGCGATGAAAAGGCTCTCCCTCATGCAGAGCTCTCCAGCCTCCTGGAAGGTCTTTCCGGAAAGCTCCGGGACGACGCACGGCACCATGGCCTCCCCGGCGGCAGCTGCCGCTGCGGTTTCCTCAACGGGCTCCTCCTTCACGGCCTCCAGGCGCACGGTCGAGCCCTTGACCGCGGTGGTCCCGGCCCCGGCGCTCTGCGTGACGACGGTCCCCGGCGCGAAGCCGGGCGCGGAAACGAGCTCATGCTCCACCTTGAAGCCTGCGTCCT
>CACXDR010000219.1 GCA_902766415.1 uncultured Lachnospiraceae bacterium | reverse complement strand
GCATGCTGGAAAAATACCTTTCCGAGGGGAAGCAGGTCATCGGCTGCTTCGCCCCCTACACCCCGGAGCAGCTGGTCTGCGCGGCCGGCATGGTCCCCATGGGGCTCTGGGGCGGACAGACGGAATACCAGCTCGCGAAAAGCTATCTCCCCGCGTTCGCCTGCCCTATCATGCAGGCCAACATGGAGTTCGGCCTGTCCGGCGTCTATAAGGGCCTCTCCGCCGTCATCATCCCGGCGATCTGCGACACGCTCCGCTGCATGACGCAGAACTGGCGCTTCGGCGTCAGGGAGATCCCGATGATCCCGATCGTCTATCCCCAGAACAGGAAAAGCCGCGCGGCCGTGGATTACCTGGTCAGCGAGTTCGAGGCGGTCCTTGTCATGCTGGCGACCATCACCGGCAATATGGTAAGCGAGGCCTCCCTGAGCAGGGCGATCCGGATCTACAACGCCCACAACGCGGTCATGCGTGAATTCTGCGATACCGCGAACGACCACCTTGACGTCATCACGCCCTCCGTCCGCCACATGGTCATGAAGAGCGCCTGGTTCTTCGACAAGGAGGAGCACACGGAGATCATGCGCGGCGTCATCGACGGGCTGAAGGCGCTTCCGCGTTACGACTATCCCGGAAAGCGCGTGGTCCTGACCGGCATCGCCTGCGAGCCGGACGCGCTCCTTGACATCTTTGCGGAAAACGGCATCGCGGTCGTCGGGGACGATCTCGCGCAGGAATCCCGCCAGTACAGGACCGACGCGCCGGAAAGCGGCGGCGGCGCGCTTAAGCGTCTCGCGGCGCAGTGGATGCTGCGCACCGGCTGCTCCCTCATCCACGAGGACGGGAAGCCGCGCGGCCCCATGCTGGTAAAGCTCTGCCGGGACACCGGGGCGGACGGCGTGGTCCTTTCCCTCATGAAGTTCTGCGATCCCGAGGAATACGACGTCCCGTACTTCATGAAGGACCTGAAGGCCGCCGGGATCCCCTGCCTGTCCTTTGAGACCGACCAGCTCGGCGACAGCCTGGGCCAGACCGCGACCAGGATCGAGAGCTTCGCGGAGATCCTCTCCTGAATCATCGACCTCCCTCTTCCTGTCTTAAGAAGAAGCTGCCGCGTTAAAACAAACGCAGACAATGTTTCCCGGGTCTTCCGGACACCGGGGAACATTGTCTGCCGGATGCTTTAATACGGCAGCTCTTCTTAAGCGTTCAGGAAAGGCTCCGCCCTCCCTTACCCGCGCATGCGCTTCTGAAGCCTGGCGGCGGGGAGACTTATTGTTGCGATTCAAACTGTTCCGCGATCTTCCGCGCGAACCCGCCCATGTCTCCGTCGATGTAGGCGCGCACGCTTCCCGCGGCGACCGTATAGACGAGGGGCTTAAGCCACTCCTCCGGGACGCCGCGCTTTACCGCCTCCTGCCTGACACGCACCGCTGCGCGGATGCCTTCCGTGGTGGCGATGGTGCTCAGCACCGGGACCAGGGACGGGTCCCCGGAAACCACGAGGGAGAAGCCCGGGAGGATCCCGCGGATCCTTTCGAGAAGCTCCGCGTCCTCCGTCCCGACGACGACAAGGCAGGGCGCGCCCTCCCGCATGGATGCGGCATGCCCGACGATCTTCGCGTCGATGAAGCTTACCCCGGGATACCGCTCCTTCAGTCCCTCCGGGAACTCTCCGCCCGTGGACATGTTAAGGATCACGCTACCCGGCTTCACAAGGCCCGCAGCGGCTTCCGCCGCCTCCGGGATCACGGGCGCGGGCAGGAGGAGAAGCACCATCCCGGCGTCCGAAAGCGCCGCGTACTCTGAAGAAGCGGTCCCGCCGATGCGCGCGGCGATACGCTCCGCTGCCTCCCTGTCCTGGTCGATCACAAGCTTCCGGACGTCATCCGGGAGCTGCTCTGCCGTAACGGAGCCCATCCTTCCGGCTCCGACCACTGCCACTGTCATATGCGTCCTCCTTTCCGGCTCTGCAGTTCTGCCGCCTCACTTCAGGTTGAACTCATGCCGGAAGAACCTCATGACCGCGGCGATGTTCTTGTCCCCGGAATCCTCCCCGAGCCGGTTCACGGGGAAGGTCACGGGACGATGCTCCAGGACCTCGACGATCCCGAGCGCCGCCTGGTAGGACATCCGCTCGAGCGCCTCCGTGGTGAAGGCGGCGGTGTGCGGCGTCGTGATCACATTGTCCATGAAGAGCAGCGGGTTGTCGGCCTTCGGGAGGTTCCCCTCGAAAACGTCGAGCGCCGCGCCGCGGATCCTTCCCTCCTTCAGGCAGTCGATCAGCGCCTGCTCGTCGATCACCTCGCCGCGCCCTGTATTGATGAGGCAGGCCGTCGGCTTCATGAGGGAAAGCCTGCGCGCGTCGAGGATCCGCTCGGTCCCCATGTTCGCGGGAAGGTGGAGGGACAGGTAGTCCGCCGAGGAGATGACCTCGTCCATGTCCGGCGAGAGACAGCCGAAGTCCGTTTCCTGCTTCTTCGAGATATGGCGGTTATAGCCGATCACGTACATTCCGAGTCCGTGGGAGGCGATCTTCGCGACCTGGCTCCCGATTTTCCCCATGCCGATGATGCCCAGCGTCTTGCCGCTTACGTCATTTCCGTAGATCGTGCGGACGTCCGACATCTTCCCGCGCTTTGTCCCGTTATTGTAGGTGACCGAGCGCTTCGCGAGCATCAGAAGAAGGCCGATCGCGTACTCCGCCACCGACTTCTGGTTCGATTCCGCAGCGTTGCAGATCTGGATGCCCATGGCCGTCGCCGCGTCCACGTCGATCCCGTCGACGCCCACGCCATGCATGGAGACCACCTTCAGCTTCGGGCAGCCCTCGAAGACCCTCTTTGAAAACTTCCCGTTCCGCGTAAGCGCGCCGTCACAGTCCGCGCATTCCCGGAGGAGGGTCTCTTCAGAAGGACCGGTGCCCATGACCAGCTCCATTCCCTGCTCGCGGAGGTAATCCAGGCCTTTTACATTGACAGGTTCCGTGATAAGTACCTTGTATGCCATAGTAAGAACTCTCCTTTCGCCGGGCGCGTGGGATATCCGCTTTCCTGAAGCGCGGACGGTCCCGCAGTCTCCCTTTCTAAGGAAATTGTACCAGTTGGGCACATGGCGCCCAACTTCCAGAATATCGTATATTTAAAAATTACCGTGGACATTTTGTCTATTTATGAATATAATGATGCATATTTATAATTTTTCAGACAATTATTCAGCCCAGGAGGTGTCTTATGGCGCTTACAGTAAGTGATCTTCTCATCCGGAAGCCCTTCAACGGGATGCGCCTTGCCGCGGGCAAGGCAGGAACAGACCGGGAGATCCACTGGGTCAATATCATGGAGATCCTCGACAGTCCCGGCTCCGTAGCCCCCTATGAGCTTCTGTTCACGACCGGCCACGGGATCGGGGACGGTTCCCGGTACCGGGACGTCATCCGGAAGCTCGCCCAGGGCAGCGTGAGCGGCCTGGTCATACAGCTCGGGGTCTATCTTGACAAGGTCCCGGACCATATCATCGAGCAGGCAGAGCTTTTCGGCTTTCCTGTCCTGACCATCCCGAAGAACATCACCTTCTCCGCGATCCTTCACACGATGGTGCAGCTCCTTTCCTCCACGGAAAAACAGGGCTGGCGGGACACAGACCTTCTGAAGGCGGAGCAGTTTTTAAAGGAGACCGTACAGAAGGAATCCTCCGCGCTCTTCGGGGATCCCGGCACTGTAAAGGAGGACGGCACCTGCACCCGGCTGATGCTGCTCGCCCCGGTGGACGCCCCGTACTCGGACCAGGAGACCTGGGACGGGACGACCTCCCAGATCTCCTCGTACCTCCAGTCCTGCTCCAGCTTTTTCAGGATGCTGGCGCTTCCCGAAAGCCGTCTCGTCTATCTTCTCAGCGCCCCTGAAAAGACGGCCCACACGCTTCTTTACGGGCTTAACATCCACCTCACGCTCCTCTCCGAGCAGAGCGGGACCAGCTTCTACGTCGGCTCCGCGGAGCTGACGCCGGAAAGCGACCTGTCCGTGACTGTCCGGCGGGCGGCGGAGGCCATCCGCGCGCTTCACACGATCGGGGCGAAGCGCGGCATCTGCCCCTGGGAGCGTATGAAGTTCATCCTGCTTCTGGGCCACATGCACCAGTTCGACCACTCTGCCGTCCTCGACAACCGGCAGCTCCAGTCGCTTCTTGATTACGACCACCGGAACAACACGAATTACACGCAGACGCTCCGCGTGTTCCTGTCCAACAACTGCAGCATCACGCAGAGCGCGGGCTACCTGTACATCCACCGCCACACGCTCTTAAAACGTCTCGACAAGATCCGCGAGATCAGCGGACTGAACCTGGAGGACTGGTACACCCGCCTTTACATGTCGATCAACCTCCTGTTCCACGACTACTTCATCTACTGAGGCGGGACATTTTGTCTATCATTCCCCGGACCCGGTTTTAAAGTGTCTCTCCCCTTCCGCAGGCTATGGTCTGCGGATTTTTTTTCTTTTTTTTTTTTTTTTTTTATAGGGGTCTCCAGCTTTCCGCCTTTGTTTTTGCGGCGGCGGGTGCCGGGTTTGAAAGGAGCGTCGGAACATGGTCAATCATCTGAAAGGCGGTTATACCAACTACGGACAGGACATCGGTATCCTCATGATGCGCACGGTCTTCCCCCGTCTTGTCGGCGACATCGGGAACGCGCGCACCTTCCGCGTCCCGGTGCGCTACCGGATCGTCAACATCGACCCGCTCAACATGACGGAGAAGAACGCGAACGAGCAGCTGATCGGGCCCTTCATCAAGGCCGCACGGAGCCTTGAAAACGAAGGCTGCAAGGCGATCACCACGAGCTGCAGCTTCCTCGCGGGCTTCCAGAAGCAGCTGGCGGACGCGGTCCGCATCCCCGTGTTCACCTCGACCATGCTGCTGGTCCCGGTCCTTAAGACCATGCTGAACAGCAGCTCCTCGATCGGGATCCTGACGGAATGCGCGGACCTTCTTACGGAGCCGTATTTTAACCAGTGCGGCTGGTCATCGGAGGACGTAAACGTCCATGTGACGGGCCAGGCGCCGGAATCGCGCTTTTCCGAGCTGATCATCGCGGACAACCCTGAGGGACAGTGGGACGAGCTGACGGCGGACATCCAGGAGATGACGGAGCGCCACATGCGGGAGCACCCGGACACCGGTGCCCTCATCCTGGAGTGCACGAACTACGCGCCCTTCACCCGCATGATCCAGGACATCGCGGGCGTCCCGGTCTTCGGGATCAACCAGCTTCTGGAGTACATCGACAGCTGCGTGAACGCCCCCTATTACCAGCGGTAGGCTTTTGGCAGGGCGGCAGGGAACGCCGCCCTTTTATGTGAAAAAGGAGCGAAAAGATCATGGAAAAAGAATATGTGCTTTCTGAAGGCGCGCGGCGCATGGCGGAGGTAAAGCCCTCGATGATCCGCGCCATCATGAACCGCGCGTCGGAGCTCCAGGCGGAAGGCCGCGACGTGATCCGTTTCAGCGCGGGCGAGCCGGATTTCGACACCCCGTCAGACATCAAGGAGGCGACGATCCGGGCGATCACGAACAACCTGACCCACTATTCCTCCAACAAGGGCGATCCCCTGCTGCGGAAAAAGATCAGCGCGTACGTGAAATGGGAGACCGGCCGGGACTATGACCCGGAGACCGAGATCCTGGTCACCTCGAGCGCCGCGGAGGCCCTGAACAACGCGGTCCTCGCCTTTGTCGACAGGGACGACGAGGTCATCATCCTGGAGCCCGCCTTCGTGAGCTACAACTGCCTGGCAGGCGAATGCGAGGCAAAGGTCGTGAAGGTCCCGCTGGATCCCGCAAAGGGCTTCCAGGTGGACCTTGACGCGCTGCGCGCGGCAGTGAGCAGGAAGACCAAGCTCCTCATGCTCAACAATCCCTCGAACCCGACCGGCTGCGTCCTCTCCAGGGAGTGCCTCCTCGAGATCGCCAGGCTTTCGAAGGAATACAACTTCCTGGTGATCGCGGACGAGATCTATTCCCGCCTGGTCTACGACGACGCGGAGTTCTGCTCCATGGCATCCATCCCCGGCATGAAGGAACGCGCGGTCATCGTCAGCGGCTTTTCGAAGACCTACGCCATGACAGGCTGGCGCCTGGGCTACATCGCGGCGGACGCGAAGCTTCTGTCCCTCATCCTGAGGGTCCACCAGTATTCCACGACCTGCTCTCCCACCTTCATCCAGCGCGGCGTCGCCGAGGGCATGGACACGCCGCGCACGAAGAAGGACATCACCGACATGGTCGCTGCCTTCGACAGGAGGCGGAACATGGTCATGACGGCGATCGACGGGATCCCGGGCCTTCACTATGTGCGTCCCCGCGGCGCGTTCTACATGATGGTCGACGTATCCGGGCTTGGCATAGGCGGCTATGATTTCGCGATGCGGCTCCTCGAGGAAAAGTACGTCGCGACGGTCCCCGCGGTCGGCCTCGGCGAGGAGTCCGATACCTTTATCCGCCTTGCCTACACGACCTCGGACGACAGGATCGCGGAGGGTCTTGAACGCATGAAGGAATTCTGCGCGGGGCTTGCTTCCGCGAAATGATATTTACTTCCCGGCCCACATAAACAAAGCTGCCGCGTTCAGGAAAACCCCGGGAAGGGCCCTGCGCGGCAGCCGGAAAAGGAGATGTTAACGATGAAAGTCCTGATCCCAGACAATCTGCATGAAAAAAGCATCCGCTTCCTCGAGTCACGCGGCTATGAGGTCGTGACCGGGCACGCGAAGGACGAGGAGGGCCTCATCCGTGAGGTCGGAGACGCCGACGGCCTGCTTGCGAGAAGCTATCCCTTCACGGCGAGGGTGATCGACGCGGCGAAGAAGCTGAAGGTCATCGGCCGGATCGGCGTGGGCGTCGACATGATCGACGTAAAGCACGCGGAGGAAAAGGGCATCTGGGTCGGCGTGGCCCGCGGCGCGAACACCAACGCGGTCGCCGAGCACACCATGTCGCTGATCGCAGCCTGCGCGAAGAACATCGTCCTCTGCGACAGCGAGACGAAGGCAGGCAACTACGACATCAGGAACAAGGTCCAGGCGGTGGAGCTCCGCGGAAAGACGCTCGGCGTCATCGGGCTCGGTGCCATCGGCAGGACGGTCGCGGAGATCGCGCACAACGGCTTCGGGATGGAGGTCGCGGGCTATGACATGTTCCTGTCCCCCGCGATCCCGGACTACGTAAGGATCCTTCCCTCCGCGGAGGACGTCCTGAAGGAGGCCGATGTCGTCACCCTCCACGTTCCCGCGACGCCGGAGACGGAAAACATGATCCGCAGGGAGACGCTTCAGCTCATGAAGCCGTCCGCGATCCTGGTCAACTGCGCGCGCGGCGCGCTGGTCAATGAAGCGGACCTTGCGGAGGCCCTCCGGGACGGCGTGATCCTGGCGGCAGGCACCGACGTCTTCACGAACGACATCCCGTCGGCGGACAACCCGCTCCTTACCGCGGTGAACATGACCGTCTCCCCGCACTACGCCTCCTTCACGGCGGAATCGAACGAAATGATGGAAATGATGGCCGCAGAGGCCGTAGACGCCGTTTTAAAGGGCGGAGCGCCGAAGTTCCCGGTGAACTCCCCGAAGCTGTGATCCGCGGCCCTGAAGCCCCGCAGCCAGCAAAAGAGGGACTGCCGCACTAAGGAAAATGCGGACAATGTTCCCCCGTATCCGGAGCGTCCGGACACGGGGAACTTGTCTTCAAAAAACCTTAGTGCAGCAGTCCCTTACTTGTTTTTACAGAGCTTCAGTACAGCGGATACTTCGTGCAGAGCTCATCCACCGTGGAGAGGATCTCGCCTCTGCTCATGTCGAAATCAAAGATGGACTTCAGGATCAGGTCGCCTACGATCTTCATCTCCTCTTCCTTGAAACCGCGGGTCGTGACAGCCGGCGTGCCGATGCGGATGCCGGAGGTCTCCATGGGCGGGCGGGTATCGCCGGGGATGGAGTTCTTGTTGACGGTGATGTGCACGCGGTCCAGGCGGTCCTCCAGCTCCTGTCCGCTCATGTCGATGCTGCGGAGGTCCAGAAGCATGAGATGGTTGTCCGTTCCGCCGCTGACCAGGCTGACGCCGCCCGCAAGCAGGGTGTCCGCGAGGACTGCGGCATTCTTCACGATCTGCGCCTGATAGTCCTTGAATTCATCGTGCAGCGCCTCGCCGAG
>CACXDR010000218.1 GCA_902766415.1 uncultured Lachnospiraceae bacterium | reverse complement strand
GGAAGAGGTCAATACCGGCGACGGCTGGAAGATCCCGGAGTGGTTCAAGTACTGGTTCCGCTTCGGCATCCCGGCACTGGTGCTGGTCATCCTGATCCAGGGCCTGATCTGAGGACCGGACTGATATGGATCTTTCACTTACAAGACAGAATTTCGGCGCCGCGGCTCAGGAGGCCGCGGCGCAGGTGCTTTCACTGATCAGGAAGAGCCCCACGGCCTTCCACGCGGTGCAGACCATCACGGAGATGCTTTCTGCGGCAGGATATACGGAGCTTCAGGAGAGCAGCGCGTGGAAGCTCGCGGAGGGCGGGCGGTACTTCGTGACCAGGAACGGCTCCTCGGTCATTTCGTTCCGCATCCCCGGAAAGGATTTCCGCGGGTACCGCATCATCGCGTCCCACAGTGATTCCCCGGCATTCAAGATCAAGGAAGCCCCGGAGATGAAGATCCCGGGCTACTACGTTAAGCTCAACACGGAGCGCTACGGGGGAATGCTCATGAACCCGTGGTTCGACCGGCCGCTTTCGGTGGCGGGCCGCGTGGTGCTCCGCGGCGGGGAAACGCGGCTTGTCAATGTGGACCGCGACCTTCTGATGATCCCCGGCCTTGCCATCCACATGGACCGCGAGGTCAACCGGGGAAGGGAGCTGAACCCGCAGAAGGACCTCCTGCCGGTGTTTGCCGGGGAGCTCCCGGGAGCGGAAGGGCACCCGTCCTTTATGGAAACGGTTGCCGCGGCGGCAGGATGCCGCGCGGAGGAGATCATTACCCACGACCTCTTCCTTTACGACCGGACCCCGCAGAGTGTCTGGGGATCCCGGGGAGAGTTCATCAGCTCGGCGCGGCTCGACGACCTCGAGTGCGCGTTCGGATCTCTGCTCGGCTTTCTGGAGAGCGGAGAGATCTCCGGTAACGACTCTGCGGATAATGCGGGGAGCGGTCTCCCGGAAAATGCGGAGGCTGGTCTGTATGTGCCCATGCACGCGGTCTTCGACAATGAGGAAGTCGGCAGCATGACAAAGCAGGGCGCGGATTCGACCTTCCTTCAGGATACGTTAAGAAGGATCGGCCTGTCCCTGGGCCGCACGGAGGAGCAGTATTACATGGCAGTCGCGGAAAGCTTCATGGTCTCCGCGGACAATGCCCACGCCGTGCACCCGAACTATCCGGAGAAGGCGGACCCGGTGAACCGTCCCCGGATGAACGGCGGCATCGTCCTCAAGTACAGCGCGAACCAGAAATACACGACGGACGCGGTGTCGGGCGCGGTCATCAGGGAGACGTGCGCGGCAGCGGGCGTCCCGTGCCAGATCTTCACGAACCGGTCGGATATGGCCGGCGGCTCGACGCTCGGCAATATCTCCGGCGCGCATGTGTCCGTCCGGACTGCCGACATCGGCCTCGCGCAGCTCGCCATGCACTCGCCCTATGAGACCGCAGGCGCGCTGGATCCGGATCATCTGAGAAGGTTCTCGGGGGAGTTTTACAGAAAGCTGTAGCTTCCGGCGCTCCGGACGCGGGATCCGCCTGGTGAGTAAACCCCTCTTGCAAATCCCGCTTATTTCTTCCGGGATGCTGAAAAAAGTATGAAAAGATTGTGATTTAGATTGACAAATTTTTCTCAAAGGTATATACATGACATGTGTCAAGACACCTGACGTGTGAAATGACACCTGACATGGATATACCTTTTTCATTGCCGCGGCCCTTCCCCGGAAACGGGGACACGGCAAAACACACGATGAAAAGGAGAAAAAAAGAATGGCAGACTTCAAGGCATTTCTTAAGCGCAAGGACATTGAGATCTCCGCAAAGCGTTATGGCATCGATGCCCTCGGCGCGATGGCGCAGGGCCTTTTCTGCTCGCTGCTGATCGGCACCATCATCAACACCCTCGGCTCGCAGTTCCACATCGGGTTCCTTACGAACCCGGTCGCAACGGTCGCCGGAACGGATTACACCGTCGGAGGGCTCGCAAGCGCGATGAGCGGCCCCGCCATGGCAACGGCCATCGGGTACGCGCTCCACTGTCCGCCGCTGGTCCTGTTCTCGCTGATCACCGTCGGCTTCGCGACCAACGCGCTCGGCGGCGCAGGCGGCCCGCTCGCGGTCCTCTTCATCGCCATCATTTCGGCAGAGATCGGCAAGGCAGTCTCCAAGGAGACGAAGGTAGACCTTCTCGTGACGCCGCTCGTCACGATCTTCACTGGCATCATCCTCGCGGCATGGTGGGCGCCGGCGCTCGGCAAGGCAGCCATGCGCGTGGGCGATATCATCATGTGGGCTACGGAGCTCCAGCCGTTCCTGATGGGCATCCTTGTTTCGCTGGTCGTCGGCATCGCCCTGACCCTGCCCATCAGCTCCGCCGCGATATGCGCGGCGCTCGGCCTGACCGGTCTTGCGGGCGGCGCGGCGGTCGCCGGCTGCTGCGCGCAGATGGTCGGCTTCGCAGTCATGTCCTTCCCGGAGAATAAGTGGGGCGGCCTCGTGTCCCAGGGCATCGGGACCTCCATGCTGCAGATGGGCAACATCGTAAAGAACCCGCGTATCTGGATCGCGCCGTGCGTCACCAGCATGATCACCGGACCCATCGCGACCTG
>CACXDR010000217.1 GCA_902766415.1 uncultured Lachnospiraceae bacterium | reverse complement strand
TGCACGGAAAGCTCTACGCGGTCTCCGGAGAGGGCGGGACCTCGTTCACCTTCGACTTCCAGTGAGGAGGAAGCCCCGGAGAGAGCTGCGGACCCGGCGGGAACGCCAGGTCCGGCGAGGGGCTTGAGGCCCGGCGGAGGCTGCGGTCCCGGGCAGGGAGGAAGCCCCGGCAGGGAGGAAACGCCGGCGCCGCATGTCCTCCGGAAACGGCGCAGCCGCGTGTTTTCCGCCTTGACAAGCCCTTCCGCCACAGGGTATAGTTAATACATGAATAAACTGAAAATTTTGTCATTGGACAAGAGGGTCTGATGGAAAGCGATAAGGCTCAGGGTGAACCGGAAGGTTTGCCCTGGGTCTTTTGTCATTCGCGCAGTCCGGACGGATCGCCTGCGTGACGCGGGCCGGACACAGAAGGTCAGCTTTGACGGAAAGGAGGGAGCCCATGGACAGTGACGGTACCCGGCTTTTAAGCGTCGGGATCGACGTCGGGACGTCGACGTCGCAGATCATATTCAGCCATCTCACCGTGGCTAACACCTCGGGGTACTTTTCCGTACCGTCCGTCGAGATCACCGACAAGAAGGTCGTCTACCAGAGCCCTGTTTACCGCACGCCGCTGCTCGACGGGTCGCTGATCGACATCGGCGCGCTTTCGGAGATCGTGGAGAAGGAATACCGGACCGCCGGCGTCAGCGTAAGCGAGGTCGGGACCGGGGCGGTGATCATCACCGGCGAGTCCGCCAGGAAGGAGAACGCGAAGGCGGTGCTCGAGGAGCTGTCGCGCTTTGCGGGGGACTTCGTGGTCAGCACGGCCGGACCGGACCTTGAGTCCGTGATCGCCGGGCAGGGAAGCGGCGCCGCGCGCTGGTCCGATGAGACGGGGGCGCTGACCGTGAACCTGGACATCGGCGGAGGCACGACGAACGCGGCGCTGTTCGATTACGGCGATACGGTCGCGAAGGGCTGCGTCGACATCGGCGGGAGGCAGGTGATCATCGGGAGCGGCGGGCGCGTCGAGTACGTGAGCCCCAGCGCCGCGAGGATCTGCGCAGAGTGGGGCATCGACCTCCGCGAAGGTGAAACGGCGGACCGGGAAAAGCTGTCAAGGCTCTGCGACGCCATGGCGGAGCTTCTGGAGGAGCTCCTCGGGATCTCGGAGGAAACGCCGCTGCTCCGCGCGGTGGAGACCGGCGGCTCGACCAGGTTCCGGCTCCCGGAGGGAAAGAGGCTGAAATACGTATTCTTTTCCGGAGGCGTCGCGGACTGCATCTACCGGACCGGGCAGGACCCCTTCGCGTACGGCGACATCGGCGTGCTCCTCGGGGAATCCATCCGGCGGAGCCGCATCTTTACCTCCTTCCGGGTCATCGAGTCGGAGGAGACCATCCGTGCGACGGTGATCGGGGCCGGGACGTACACGACGTCGGTGTCCGGGAGCACCATCACCTACGCGGGGGACCTCTTCCCGATGAAGAACGTCCCCGTCCTGAAGCTCACGGCGGCGGAGGAGCGGGAGGCCTGGAACGGGAACCGGCAGCTCGTCGCGGAGCGGATCCGGTGGTTCCGGACGCAGAGCGACGCGCTGCGGATCATCCTCGCGATCGAGGGACAGAGGGACCCGGAGTACGCGGCCATGAAGCGTCTCGCGGACACGCTGGTCCTGGGGATGGCGGACGCCCTTCCCCCGGACGCGCCCTTCCTCCTTGTCGTCAGGGAGGACATCGCGAAGGCGCTGGGCCAGCTCATGCGGCAGCGGGCCAGGACCCCCGGAGAGGGCGGCGGCAGCGGAATGCGGCGCCCGGTCATCGCGCTCGACGCGATCAAGGTGGAACAAGGTAATTACGTGGATTTCGGGAACCCCATCATGGGCGGGCTCGTGATCCCCGTAGTCGTAAAAACGCTCATATTCGGTTAGACGGGAGGAGCGCCTATGGGATACAAAACGATACTGTCAGGGCAGACCTTCACCTTCGACTCGGTGAAGGACGTGCTGAACAAGGCCGGCGAGCACAAGTCGGGCGATGTTCTCGCGGGCATCGCGGCGCGCTCCGATATCGAGCGCATCGCGGCGAAGGACGTCCTCGCGGACATGCAGCTTAAGGACCTCTACGAGAATCCGGCCGTGCCCTACGAGGAGGACGAGGTCACGCGCATCAACATCGACGGCCTCTCGAAACCGGTCTACGAGTCGATCAGCGGCTGGACGGTGAGCGACCTCCGCGAGTACATCCTCTCCTACAGATCCACGGAGGAGGACCTGCGCAGGCTGTCCAGGGGGCTCACGGCGGAGATGGTTTCCGCGGTGTGCAAGCTCATGTCGAACCTGGACCTCATCTACGGGGCGCAGAAGATCCGCGTGACCGCGCACTGCAACACCACGGTCGGCGAGCGCGGGATCATGGGGACGCGTCTCCAGCCGAACCACACGACGGACAACCCGGAGGGCATCACGGCCTCGCTTTACGAGGGACTGTCCTACGGCTGCGGCGACGTCCTGATCGGGCTGAACCCGGTGAACGACACGGTGGCGAGCCTTGCCGAGGTGCTGAAGCGCTTCGACGAGGTCAAGAACATGTTCGAGATCCCCACGCAGATCTGCGTGCTCGGGCATATCACCACCCAGATCGAGGCGGTGAAGCAGGGCGCGCCCTGCGACATGATCTTCCAGTCCATCGCGGGGAGCGAGAAGGGAAACCGGGCCTTCGGCTTCTCGGCGGAG
>CACXDR010000216.1 GCA_902766415.1 uncultured Lachnospiraceae bacterium | reverse complement strand
GCACGGAGCTCGGAAAAGTGAAGGAGATCTGGCCGACCGGCGCGAACTACGTGATCACCGTCAAGAGGAAAAAGGGGGAGGATGTCCTTCTTCCCTACATCCCCGACTGCGTGAAGGAGGTCAGCCTTGAGGAGGGCGTGATCCGGATCCATCTCATGGAGGGACTTATCTGATGCGCTTCCATATTCTGACGCTGTTCCCGGAGATGGTCCTGGGCGGCCTTGAGGCCAGTATCATAGGGCGCGCCCAAAAAGACGGACGCATCGCGGTGGATGCCCTGAACATCCGCGACTTTACGACGGAAAAGCACGGCCACGTGGACGATTATCCCTACGGCGGGGGCGCAGGCATGCTTATGCAGTGCGACCCCATCATGCGGGCGTACCGCGCGCTCTGTGAGCGCACGGGGACGAAGCCCCGCGTGATCTACACGACGCCGCAGGGAAAGCTCTTCGACCAGAAGGCCGCGAAGGAGCTCGCGAAGGAGGAGGAGCTCTGCATCCTCTGCGGGCACTACGAGGGGGTCGACGAGCGCGCGCTCGCGCTTCTTGACGCGGACTGCTATTCCATCGGGGACTACGTCCTGACCGGCGGGGAGCTGCCTGCCATGGTCATGATCGACGCGATCAGCCGCATGGTCCCGGGCGTCCTGTCAAACAGCGAGAGCGGCTCCGACGAGAGCTTCGAGGGGTCTTTGCTCGAGTACCCGCAGTACACGCGCCCCGAGGTCTACGAGGGCCTTGCGGTGCCTCCCGTGCTGCTTTCCGGCGACCACGGGAAGGTGGACCGCTGGCGGCGGGACCAGGCGATCCTGCGCACCATGGAGCGCCGCCCGGACCTCATGCCGGAGGCGGAGCGCCATTTCGACAAGAAGGACCGGAAATTCCTGCGGGAGCTGAAGGAGGCTTTGAAGGAAGCAGCCGGAGAGTCCGCGCCGGAAAACGGAGCGGAGGCTCAGGAATCATAAATACATTGCCGTTGTCCGGCATGCCGGACCCGTGATGCTGAATAATTACAAAAACGCTTGCAAAACACACGGCTCTGTGGTAAATTATTTAAGCTGTTAAAAAAGAGATGTTCCTCTGACCGCATTCGGACGGTGTATGAACGTCGAATCAAATCAGGAGGAAACAAAAAATGAAGCAGAATCCTATTCTTGACAAGATCGAGCAGGAGCAGGTAAAGAACCCGGGCGAGTTCAACGTCGGTGATACCGTCAGGGTCCACAACAAGATCAAAGAGGGCAACCGCGAGAGAGTCCAGATCTTCGAGGGAACCGTCATGAAGATCCAGAACGGCGGACTTCGCAAGACCTTCACCGTCAGAAAGATCTCTAACGGTATCGGCGTTGAGAAGACCTGGCCGGTCAGCTCTCCGTTCGTTGACAAGGTCGTCGTCGTGAGAAAGGGTAAGGTCAGAAGGGCCAGACTGAACTACCTGAGAAAGCTCTCCGGCAAGGCTGCAAAGGTCAAGGAGATCATCCGTTAATCAAGGGTAACAGGAGAGGGGGACAATTTCCGATTGTCCCTCTTTTATTTTCCCTAAGATAAGAAAGGAAAGGACGTTTCCATGGGAACCGGCTATGAGGAGAGCATCATCCTTAAGATCGTGAACCGCGTCGTGGAAGCTGTCGCCGTCATCGCGTTCGCGTGGTTTCTTGTCTACTGCTTCGGCAGCGAGGTCCGCTGCACCGGGCAGAGCATGCAGCCTGTGATCGAGGACGGGGACGGCCTTCTTGTGGACCGCGCGGGCTTCAGGCTCGCGGGACCGGGGCGGTACGACATAGCGGTGTTCCGAAGCTCCGTGACAGGCAACGTGAACATCAAGCGGATCATCGGGCTGCCCGGAGAGACGGTCCTGATCTCCGGCGGCGTCGTCTACATCGACGGCGAGGCGCTGGACCCGCCGTCCGGCGCGGAATTCAGCGACATCTCCCTCGCGGGTCTCGCGGAGACCCCGGTGGAGCTTTCGGAGAACGAATACTTTGTACTTGGAGACAACAGGGACGCAAGCGAGGACTCGCGCTTTGAAAGCGTGGGGAACGTGAAGGCGTCGGACCTTGAGGGAAAGGCATGGTTCCGCATCTCGCCGTTCGAGCGGATCGGGGCCGTCAGGTGACAGGATGAATATTCAGTGGTATCCGGGACATATGACCAAGGCGCGGCGCGCCATGCAGGACGATGTGAAGGCAGTGGACCTGATCATCGAGCTCGTGGACGCCAGGGCGCCGCTCGCGACCAGGAATCCGGACATCGGCGCGCTCGGGAAGGGCAAGTTCCGGATCGTGCTGCTCAACAAGGCGGACCTCGCGGAGGACCCGGTGTCCTACGACTGGGTCCGGTATTTCAAGGCGGAGGGCTGCGACTGCTTCTTTATGGACGGGCGCTCAAAGCAGAACCTGAAGCGCCTCATGGTGCTGATCGACCGTGTCTGCGCGGAAAAGCGCGAGCGCGACAGGAAGCGCGGCATCCTGAACAGGCCGGTGCGGGCCATGGTGGCCGGCATCCCGAACGTCGGGAAGTCCACGCTGATCAACACGATCGCCGGGAAGACCGCTGCGAAAACGGGCAACAAGCCCGGCGTGACGCGCGGGAACCAGTGGATCCGCCTGAACAAGTCCGTGGAGCTCCTCGACACCCCCGGCATCCTCTGGCCGAAGTTCGAGGATCCGCGCACGGGTGAGCTGATCGCCTATCTCGGCTCCATCAACGACCTTCTCGTGGACCCCGCGGAGCTCGCGGTGGAGTTTATCCGCTTCCTTGTCTCGGAGAAGAAGGCGGAGGGCTTCTGCGCCCGCTTCGGCGTGACGGAGGACATGGCGCCTTTAAAGATCCTTGAAAAGATCGCCATGGACCGCGGGTGCCTGAAGGAGGGCGGCGTGCCTGATCCGGAGAAGGCGGCCGTCATCGTCATGAACGAGTTCCGCTCCGGAAAGCTGGGACGCATCTCCCTGGAGGAGCCGCCGAAGGCAGAGAAAAAGGACGAGGGGGTTCATGATGGCACTCCGGACACTGAAGGGTGAGCGCCTTGAAAAGGAGCTTGTAAGGCTTGACGGCATGCTCCTTTATGAGCGCGAATACAGCGGATACAGCTTTATCGCCGGGATCGACGAGGCAGGACGCGGACCGCTCGCGGGACCCGTCGCGGCAGCCGCCTGCATCCTACCGAAGGACCTGAAGATCCTGTTCCTGAACGATTCCAAGAAGCTTTCGCCCCTGCGGCGCGACGCGCTGTTCGACGAGATCCGCGAAAAGGCGGTCAGCTTTTCCGTGGCGCTTGCGGAGCCGGCGCGGATCGACGAGATCAATATCCTGAACGCGACCTATGAGGCCATGCGCGAGGCAGTCGCGGGGCTTGACCCCGCGGCGGACCTTCTTTTAAACGACGCGGTCACCATTCCGGGCATCGGCATCCGCCAGGTCCCGATCGTGAAGGGGGACGCGAAGAGCCTCAGCATCGCGGCGGCGTCCGTCCTCGCGAAGGTCACGAGGGACCGGCTCATGGAGGAGTACGACGCCCTCTACCCGCAGTACGGGTTCGCGCGGCACAAGGGCTACGGCACCGCGGAGCATATCAGGGCACTGAAGGAATACGGACCCTGTCCCATCCACCGGAAGAGCTTTATCGGACACTTTGTTTAAAGGAAGGCGGGACGCAGGATGGGAGGATCCGGTTTCGGGATGAACCGGCGCAGGACCGGGGCGCATTACGAGGAACGGGCCGCGGAATGGCTTTCGGAACAGGGCGTCATGATCCTGGAACGGAACTACAGGACGCGGGCCGGGGAGATCGACCTGGTGGGCCTTGACGGGGAGTACCTCGTGTTCTTTGAGGTGAAGTACCGCGCGGGCCTTAAAAAGGGCGCGCCGCTTCTTGCGGTCACCCCGCACAAGCAGCGGCAGATCCTGAACACCGCGCGGAGCTACCTCTACGAGCGGCGGTACCGGGCGGACGCGCCGGTCAGGTTCGACTGCGTCGGGATCACGCCGGGAGAGGTCTCCTGGGTGAAGAACGCGTTTACAGGATGAAAGAAAAAGGCCGGGCGGAACGGACGGATCTGGAACAGGCCGGAGCAGAAGGGAGAGGTGTTCATGGAAGCATGGAAAAGGGAAGCCGGGATCGAGGCGATGGACATCCGCATGTACGGAAGCCTTCAGTACCTTGCGTTTCCGGCGCTTGACGCTCTTGATACGGTCCGGCACGCGTTCTCCACGCGGACCGGCGGCGTGAGCGAAGGGTTTTTAAGCACCATGAACTTTTCGTTCGACCGCGGGGACCGGCCGGAGAATGTCAGGGAGAATTACCGGCGCGTCGCGGAGGCCATCGGCGTGGACCCGCATTCCTTCTGCATCGCCCGCCAGACGCATACGACGAACCTGCGCGTGGTGACGGAAAAGGACAGAGGGAGCGGCATCGACTTCGAGCGCCCCTACAGGGATATCGACGGCCTTGTGACGAACGTGAGGGGCATCACGCTGGTCACCTTCCACGCGGACTGCATCCCGCTCTGGTTCGCAGACCCGGTCCATGAGGCGATCGGGCTGGCCCACGCGGGATGGCTCGGCACAGTGAACGGGATGGGCGCCGCGGTCGTAAGGACCATGCGGGAGGAGTACGGGACCAGTCCGGAAGACCTCACGGTCTGTATAGGTCCCGGGATCTGTACGGACTGCTATGAGATCGGCGGAGACGTGATCACAAGGTTCGAG
>CACXDR010000215.1 GCA_902766415.1 uncultured Lachnospiraceae bacterium | reverse complement strand
TCCATGGCCGTGTAGCTGTGCGAATGGCGCACGCGCGCGTCCGCCGCGTAGGCGATGCGCCCCCCGTTGAAGAGGAGCTGCGCCGCGTAGATCATGTCCTCATTGAAGATCGCGCGGTCCGTGAAGCCGCCGAGGCGGTCGAACGTCTCCCGCTCGTACGCCGCGCAGACGTTCGACGCGAAATACGCCTTGATCCCCAGGTCCCCGATGTCATCGAGGGACTTGAACGCCGGCTCCGCCGGATAATTGAAATACCGCGAGAACGTCTCGACCGGGTCCGCGTCCTTTTTCGGGAGCTGCCGAGCGTAGGAAAGCTTCACATCCCCGGAAAGGGGCTTTAAGAGCCGCTCCAGAAGGAACCGGTCCGCGGGCACCGCGTCCTGCGTCATGCAGACGAAATACGGCGCGCTGCTGTACCGGACGCCGCGGTTCCTGGTCGCCCCGTGGTCGAACTCCGCCTTCGGAAGGTGGTGCACCTCGGTGATGCTGTCCGCCCCGAGCCTTTTAAGCTCGCTGTCCGCACCGGCCTCCTCCCAGTACCGCTTTTCCGTATTCATGATAATGATCCGCTCCGGCTTCACCGTCTGGAGCATCAGCCGCCGGACGACCTCGAAAAACTCCGCGCCCGGCCTGTACACGGGGATGATGACATCGGCCCGCCTGGTCTTTTCTTTCATCATAATAATTATACTCTCCGATCCGCCGTTTTCCCCGAAGCTCAGAACGCCTTCCGGAACCTGAAGCACGCTCCCAAAGCAAAGCAGGCCGTCAGGAGGAACATGGCTGCGCAGTAGGCGGCCGCCGCGCCGGGGATCCCGGACACAGAGACCAGCCTGTCCGCGAGAAGGAAGGCCGCGGCGGTGTTGGCCGCGTAGATCCCGAAGATCAGTCTCTGCGCGTCAAGGATCACCAGCACATAGTAGAGAAGGTTCATGAGCGCGTAGAAGCCGCCGCCCAGGATCACGATGACCAGCTCCCGCGTGAAGGGGGCAAGCGCCGCCCCGGCCTCCGGCCCCACGAGGAGCGAAAGCGCCGGGATGCCGAAGAGGCATGCCGCCCCGCAGCCAAGCGCAGTCAGCGCGGCGATGAGGCCCGAGATCTTCAGGACCGTCTTAAGGAAATGCGCCCCGTCCCCGCGGTCATGGTCCGCGGAAAGCCCCGTCAGGACCGGGCGGATCACGAAATTCGCCATCAGGTTGATGACCGAGGTCGGGATGAAGATCGTCGTGTAGTAGCTGTTGTCGGCGTCCGTCATATAGCGGTTGACCGCGTATTTCGAGGCCGCGAAGATATAGAGGTCCAGGAACACCGAGAGGAAGAGCCAGCCGCTCTCAAGGAAGAGGGCCTTCGCGCTCCCCCCGTTCCTTGTCCGTACGACCCCCGGGAACTCCTTCAGCGGGAGGACGCAGAAAAGGAACACGGAGACAAGCTGCGCACCCGCCGCCGCGAAGCAGGACGGGATGAGGCGCCTGGTCGAAAGCATGACCGCGAAGAAGACCGCGACGGAAAAAAGCGTGCGGAACGCGTTGCTCTTTCCCGTGAGGTACAGCCGCCCCTGGCGCTGGAACTCGGAGTCGTAGACGTCCGCGAAGCCGTCAAAGATCTTGTAGGCGACCATGGCGATGATGCACCAGCGCGCCTCCGGGCTTTTCGCGAACAGGCCGGCGTAAAGCAGGCCGGCAGCAGCAGCCGCGAAGCAGGTCATAAAGCGGAAGCCCCGGTAGTCGCCGAAGCTGTGCCTGCCTGCCGTGTCCGTGATCTGCAGGGGCCGCATCCCGAAATACGCCACGATGAACATCTGCTGGCCGATGGTCGAAAACGCGAAGAAGAAGATGCCTCCCGCGTCCGCCCCGAGCACCCGGGTCACCGCCGCGCCGAGCAGCATGCTGGCCAGCGCGTAGACCGCGCTGCCGGCGGTGTTCCAGAGCATGTTCCGTTCCGCGATCCGTTCGTCCCCGCCGATCAGCAGCCTGGTAAGCGCGTTCATCCTCTTCCTCCGAAAAGGATCACCTCAAGTTCCACCGCGGCGTAAAAAAGCCGCGTGAAAAGCTCCTCCGCCGTACTGATCCCCAGGTATTTCCTGTAGTAGTAAAGGGTGCTCTTCTCGCGGAGCCGCTGCCGCTTAAGAAGCGTCGCGAAGCTCTTCGAGATGGACACCGCGTGCCGGTGAAGGTACCGCACCTCCGGAAGGAGGGCCGTCCGGTACCCCTTCGCGCGGAGCCTGGCCCCG
>CACXDR010000214.1 GCA_902766415.1 uncultured Lachnospiraceae bacterium | reverse complement strand
TCGAAGGCGGCTACGGTGTAATTGCTGTTTTTCAGGGCGATGGACTCGATCTCGCGGATGCTGGGATCGTCCTCTACAATGTAGATCAGTGCCATAGGGATTCCTTTTTGGTGTGAAGACTGCCGGGCGGTCAGGGCTCCGTCTGCCCTGAGAGCGCGAAGGCGATATTGATCGCGTGGTCGGAGCAGCGCTCCAGGTCATTGATCATATCCGTGAAGAGGACGCCGCCGACCGGGTTGCAGTTTTCCTGCATGAGCCGCTGGATATGGGCGTTCACGAAGTTCGTCTGCATGTCGTCGACGGTCTGCTCAAGGCGCTCGGCCTCGGGAAGCTGGCTGAAGTTCTCCGTCTCGAAGATCCGGAACGCGAAATCGATGGAGCGCAGGGAAGCCTCTGCGATCGCCTTCAGCTCGCCGACAGCCGCGTCGGACAGGGAGGCCTTCCGCGCTTTGAATTCTCCTTCATATTCCGCGAGGTTCTCCGCGTAGTCGGAGATGCGCTCGATGTCGGACGCCACCAGCATGAGCTGGGACAGGCGCTGCACCTCGACGGGCGCGTAGTCCCTGGAGCGGAAGGCGATCAGGCGGTCCTGGATCTTTTCCGTCAGGATATCGACGGTATCCTCCTGCTCGAATACGTTTTCCGCGAGCTTGTCGTCCAGCTCGAAGAAGCAGCGGATCGCGTCGTCGAGGCTGTCGCGGGCGATCTTTCCCATGCGGATCAGCTCAAGCTTCGCCTGCTGGATCGCGACAGAGGAGGGCAGGTCGCCGGTCTGCACGAGGTAGCGGAGCTTCCGGTCCTCGATGGAGCGGTTCTCCTCCGGGAGGACAGGGATCACCTTCCGGGACAGGGCGACGATCGAGTTCGCGAAGGGCAGCTCGATGAGCACCGCAAGGATCGCGAAGATCGTGTGGGTGTTCGCGACCTGGTGGCCGATGTCTCCCGGCGTGAGGCTCCGGATCATCTCCGTGAAGGCCGGGAACACCGTGACCAGCGTCAGCATCAGCGCGGCGCGGATCAGGTTGAACAGGAGGTTCAGGACGGCGGACCGCTTTCCGTTCCGGTTCGTGGTCAGGGCGGCCAGGAGGTTCGGGGTCACGGAGCCGATGGCCGCGCCGATCACCAGATATACAGTCATATGATAACCGATAAGCCCCTGGACTGCAAAGGTCTGGAAGATAACGACCGAGGAGGAGGAGCTCTGGAGCAGCGCGGTGAACAGCACGCCGAAGATCACGGCTGCCGCGGGGTTCTCCAGCGTGGACAGGAAGGAGATGAACGCGGTGCTCCGGGACAGAGGGGCTATGGAGCCCTTGATCGTGGAAATACCGAAGAACAGCATGCCGAAGCCGAGGATGATGGAGCCGAAATGCTTCGCGGTGCTGTTTTTCAGGAACAGGTGCATCACCGCGCCGGTGAACAGGATGAGCGGCGCGTAGGCCCCGAGGTTGAAGGCCGTGATCTGGGCGGTGACGGTGGTACCGATGTTCGCGCCCATGATGACGCCGATGGCCTGGGACAGGGTCATGAGGCCGGAGTTTACGAAGCTGATCACCATCATGTCCGTGGCGGAGGAGCTCTGGACCAGAAGGGTCACCAGGATGCCGACGGCGACGGCGACGAAACGGTTCGCGGTGGCATGCTCCAGTATGGAGCGCAGCTTGTTGCCCGCCGCCAGCTTGAGGCCGGAGGACATCATACTCATTCCGAACAGGAAGAGGCCGACACCGCCTAGCAGTGTGAAAAATTCAAACAGGGTCATATTTGAGATCTCCTTATCGTTTTCAGTCGGGTTACGGGTATCATAGCGCAGCCCTGTAAAGACGGAAGAGGAGTTTTGTAAAAACCATGTAAAAACAGAGGGCCGGTCCCGTTTCGGGGACCGGCCCTCTGCCGTTCATTCTGTTCAGGAGGGGAATTCTGTCCAGAAGGATATTGTATCAGGTGATGCCGCAGCTTACAGTCCCTGCGCCATCATTGCCTCCGCGATCCTCTTGAAGCCGGCAATGTCATTGCCCGCGATGAGGTCGTAGCCAAGGCCGTACTTCTCGGAAGCCGCCACGGACGCGTCATAGATGGAGCTCATGATGTCCTGGAGCTTCTGGTCGATCTCGGCGCGCGTCCAGCTGTAGCGGACGCTGTTCTGCGCCATCTCAAGAGCGGAGACCGCGACGCCGCCGCAGCCGGAGGCCTTGGAGCCGGCGGTCAGGACCTTCTTGCTCATGCGAAGGATCTTCAGCGCGTCGTAGGTGGCCGGCATGTTGGCGCACTCGACATAGTAGCGGTAGCCGTTCGTCAGGATCGCGACCGCGTCGTGGACGCCGATCTCGTTCTGGGTCGCGCACGGCATGGCGATGTCAGCCTCGACATCCCACGGCTTCTTGCCCTCGTAGAAGGGAACGCCGAACTTTTCGGCATAGGGCTGGACCTTGTCGGTGCCGCTCATACGCATCTTAACCATGAAGTCGAACTTCTCCTGCGTATTCACGCCGTCCTTGTCGTAGATGAAGCCGTCCGGGCCGGAGAGGGTGATGACCTTGCCGCCGAGCTCGGAAGCCTTGCGGCAGACGCCCCACGCCATGTTGCCGAAGCCGGAGACCGCGATCCGCGCGCCCTCGATCTTCTCTCCGCGGTGCTCAAGCATGCGGTTCAGGAAGTAGACCGCGCCGAAGCCGGCAGCGTCCTGTCGGACCTTGGAGCCGCCGTAGGTCAGTCCCTTGCCGGTCAGGGCGCTGGACTCGGACCTTGCGGTCAGGCGCTTGTACTGTCCGTACAGGTAGCCGATCTCACGGGAGCTTACACCGATATCGCCGCCGGCGACGTCGGTGTCGGCGCCGAGGTAACGGTACAGGGAATTCATGTAGCTCTGGCAGAAGCGCATGATCTCGCGGTCGCTCCTGCCCTTGGGATCAAAGTCCGCGCCGCCGGCAGCACCGCCGATGGGCAGGCCGGTCAGAGCGTTCTTGTAAGTCTGC
>CACXDR010000213.1 GCA_902766415.1 uncultured Lachnospiraceae bacterium | reverse complement strand
GAGAATGGTCGAAGAAGTATTTGAAAACATATTCCGGATCGAGGTGGTCCTCCCCGGCAACCCGCTGAAGGCGACGAATGCCTACCTCATCCGCGGGGCGGAGCGGGACCTTCTCATCGACACCGGCTTCCGGCGTAAGGAGTGCTTCGACGCGCTTTCCGAGGGGCTGAAAAGCCTCGGCAGCCACCGCGCCCGGCGGGACGTCCTCTGCACTCATCTTCACGCGGACCACTCCGGACTTGCGGACCTCTTTGCCGCGGAGGACGGGACCATCTGGTTCGGTGCCGCTGACCTCGACCGCTGGGGGAAGATCTACGACACGGAATACCGCAGAAAGAACCGGACGCGCTTTCTTGAGGATGGCTTTCCGCTGGAGATCCTTGACAAGGTCTACGCGGTGAATCCCGCCTTCGTCCAGGCGCTTCCGGCGACGGATGCCCGCTTCCGCACGATCCGCGGCGGGGACCGCATGCCGGCGGGGGACCATGTCCTCACCATGATCGACGTCCCCGGGCACACCCCGGGGAACGGGATGTTCTGGATGGAGGACGGGGGCATCATGTTCACAGGCGACCACGTGCTCTTCGACATCACCCCCAACATCACTGCCTGGACGGGCATGGACGACGCGCTCGGAAGCTACATCGACAGCCTTGAAAGGGTCAGGGACTACCCGGTAAAGCTCGCGCTTCCCGGACACAGGAAGCCCGGGGACTATCTCACGAGGATCAACGCGATCATCGCCCACCACGCGCGGCGCCTGGAGGACGCGATGAACACCATCCGGGAGGAGCCGGGGCTCACCGGCTACGATATCGCCGGTCTCATGCGCTGGAAGATCCGCGCGAAGAACTGGGCGGAGTTCCCGCCCACCCAGAAGTGGTTCGCGGTCGGCGAGTGCTTCTCGCACCTCGACTATCTGAGAAAACGCGGCAGGATCACCCGCAGGAAAGAGGACGGCCTCTACCGCTATTACGCTGTTTGAGCCATGGGGACTGTCCCCATGGCCGAATTGAAAAACAGCTCCTGAAATGATAGAATCTAGACAGATTCAATCGCGATAAAACTAAGGAAGATGGAGGATATCTCATGAGTATTCAGGAACAGTATGCTTCAAAGCTTGTAAGTGCCGATACCGCGGCGGCAGTCGTCAAGTCCGGCGACTGGGTTGACTATGGCTGGTGCGTAGGTACGCCCTACGCGGTCGACAAGGCTCTCGCAAAGCGTCTCCCGGAGCTTCATGATGTCAAGTTCCGCGGCGGTGTCCTGATGCGCCGTCCGGCAGTCTACGATATCGAGAACCCGGCAGAGCACATGTGCTGGAATTCCTGGCATATGAGCGGCATTGAGAGAAAGGCCCTGAAGGAAGGCTTCGGCTACTTCTCCCCGATGAGATACGCCGAGCTTCCGCGTTTCTACCGCGATCCTAACATGCCGAAGCCGGATGTCGCGATCATCCAGACGACGCCCATGGACGAGCACGGATACTTCAACTTCGGCCCGCAGCCGTCCCACCTCGCGGCAGTCTGCGCGGCGGCGAAGGTCGTGATCGTCGAGACCAACGTGAACCAGCCCTACTGCCAGGGCGGCTTTGAGAACGCCATCCACATCTCTGACGTCGACATGATCGTCGAGGGCGAGAACGAGGCGGCTCCGGAGCTTCCGGCAGGCGGCGCGGCCTCCGAGGTCGACCGCAAGGTCGCTGAGCTCATCGTGAACGAGATCCCGAACGGCGCCTGCCTGCAGCTGGGCATCGGCGGCATGCCGAACGCGGTCGGTTCCATGATCGCCGAGTCCGATCTTGGCGACTTCGGCGTCCACACCGAGATGTACGTCGACGGCTTCGTGGATCTTTACAACGCGGGCAAGATCACCTGTGCGAAGAAGAACATCGACAAGGGCCGCGAGACCTTCGCTTTCGCCGCAGGCACGAAGAAGCTGTATGACCACCTGCACAACAACCCGGGCGTCATGGCGGCTCCGGTCAACTACACGAACGACCCGTACATCATCGGATCCATCGACAACTTCATGTCCATCAACAACGCGG
>CACXDR010000212.1 GCA_902766415.1 uncultured Lachnospiraceae bacterium | reverse complement strand
TACAGCGTCTTTCCGGAAACAAGGTCCTTCGCGGGGATCACGGCATCCGCCGCGGCGGCAGGAAGGTTCCTGTACTCCCCCTTCACCTCCCAGCGGAACAGCATGCTCCGCTGCCCGTCAGGGATGGAAAATCCGTTCTCCTCCGAGATCAGCCCGGAAGCGCGGACGGTCTCCTCCGTGACCGCGTTTCCTCCTTCTTCGGAGACATCGAAGGTGCGGAGCTGTTTCCCCACCGTATTCTTAAGGTCCTCCGCAAGCGCGGCGGAGGTGTATTTTTTTGTCAGCTTTCCGGTATAAAGGATATAAAACACGAGGTTCGCGGCGATCGTCAGGACCGCAAGCGGCTTGTTGACGAACGCGGCAAGTGTTGCAGCCGCAATCAGGAGCACATTCGCGCGGAACCCGGCCCTCGCCCTCCTCTGCATCCTGCAGAGCTCTTCAAGACGGTTATTCGATGTCATCGGCGCCCCTTCTTTTCAGAACTGTCCGTAATATCTGACCAGTGCCTGCGTGCCCTCGTCCCCGAGGCCTTCCTCCGCGAGCGCCTCATAGTTTTTCAGCGCCTGCTTCAGCACATTCAGCGTGAGTCCCGACGCGTCCGCCTCGCCGTCCGCGATCTTCATGTCCTTGATAAAATGCTTGATGAAGAAGCCCGGGGCATAGTCGCCCGAAAGGATCCGGTTCCCGTAGGCGTCCAGCTGCCCGCTTCTGGCGGCGCCGGTCGAAACAGACTTCAAAAGGACCTCGAGGTCCATGCCCTTCGCCTTCGCGTAGGAAAGCGCCTCGCACACGCCGCTGATGGTGCCCGCGATCATGATCTGGTTCGCCATCTTCGCGTGCTGGCCGAAGCCGGCCGGTCCCTGGTAGTTGATGTTGGTGCCCATCGCACGGAACACGGGAAGGCAGGCGTCAAAATCCTCCCTTCTGCCGCCCGCCAGGATGGAGAGCGTCCCGTTCCTCGCGCCGGTATCGCCGCCGGTCACAGGCGCGTCCAGCACATGAAGACCCTTCGCCGTTCCCTCCTCAAAGATCCTCACGGCAAGGGACGGGCTGCTGGTCGTCATGTCGATCAGATAAGCGCCCTGCCGCGCATTCGCGAGGATGCCGCCCTCGCCGAAGTATACCTCCTCAACATCCGGCGGGAAGCCGACGATCGTGATGACCGCGTCGCATTCCGGCACCAGCTCCCTGATGCTTTCATGGAACACAGCGCCCTTCGAGATGACGTCCTCCACCTTGCTCCTTGTCCGCGCGTAGATATGAAGCTCAAACCCGTGCTTCATGAGATTCCGGACCATGGACTTCCCCATGATCCCCACACCGATAAACCCGATCCTTTTCACTGTGTCCTCCTTCTTCTCGGGAAGCCTCAGGCCTCATCCTCCACCGCGGAAAGCTTTCCGGTCTCGTCGATCTCCATGATCATGCCGACACGGTGCGCGTGGCGCCCGCCCTGGAACTCGGCGTCCATCCACTCGTCCACGATCATCTTCGCGAGATCCGGTCCCACGACGCGCGCGCCGAAGCAGATGATGTTCGAATTGTTATGCTGCTTGGAAAGCTTTGCCGAATACGGCTCGCTGCAGACAGCCGCCCGGATGCCGTGCACCTTGTTCGCCGCAAGGGAGATGCCGATGCCCGTGCCGCAGATCAGGACGCCGCCGTCCACCTGCCCCGAGGCGACAAGCTTCGCGACCTTATACCCGCTGACCGCGTAGTCGAACCGGTCCGTGGTATCCGTACCGACATTCACGACCTCGACGCCGCGCTCCTTAAGATGCGCCATGATCTCGTTCTTAAGCTCTACCGCCGCGTGGTCATTTCCGATTGCAAGTTTCATGGTTTTCCTCCTTATATATGTCCGGCCCCCTGCACCGGGCCCCGCCGGAACGCTTTCTGTCCCCTATATCATAACATAAGCGCGGCGGATATCACAGACGCGCGTACACGAGCTCCCCGAGCACCCGGTAGCCATAGCGGTTGAAATGCAGCCCGTCCGAAAGAAGGCTGTCCGGGATCCTGCCCGCCTCCATGGCGCGCCGGTCCGCTGCCGTCGGCGTAAGCCCCGCAGCCGCGAGTCCCTCCGCCGCCATATATTCCCGCACGTTGACATAGCGGCTGCCGAACGCCTCTTCCATTACCTCCTCCATCGCCTGCATCTCCCGCCTGCTTCTCACCGGCATGCCGAGGACCAGGGCCTGCTCCGCCGGTACCCTGTAGAAGCTTAAGAGCGTCCTGTGCTGAAGGATCAGCTCCTCCGTGTTCCTGAAAAAACCGTTCGCGCCCATCAGGACGATGGGGACATAGTTCCGGTAATATTTCGCCGCACGGGTCAGGAGCCTGGTCCCCCGCGGGACGGTGAAGACGGTTCCCGGCACCGGCTGCCGCCCTTCCCCTGAAGGGACGGCAGTCCCGGTCATCCGGAAGCTGTACTCCTCCGTGTACCATCCGCCGGTCAGCGAGAGGACGCCCTCAATCTCTGTCCCGTCCTCCGCTGTGAGAAAGACCCTTTCCGCACCGCTGTTTCCGTAGACCAGGAGATTCGTTTCCGGGGAAAGCGGGGACGCGAACCGGAGCGGCACGCTCCTTCCGTCCGCGGGGACCCTTATGTCCTCCGTAAGCTCGAACGGCACCGCGCCGGCGCGGCCGAGGATCGTGATGGTATCCTCCCCGTTGACGCCGAGATTCACGACCTCCGGCGCCTTATCTGCGCCCCGCTCCCGGGCCTCCTCTTCAAGGAGCTCCTCAAGGACATCCGGATAGCTCACATCGCCCCCGCCGAACCCGCCGGTCAGGCTGTCGCCGATACAGGCGTATCCCTTCACATTCAGGTGATCCATCATTTCCTCCTTCCGATCCTGCCGCTCCCGCGCATGTCCTGCCCGGTGCCGGCTGCCCTCCGCTTACTCTCCATAATGCCCTGCCTTTTCCTTTAATTCAAGTCCCCCTTCGGGACCTGCGCCGCGCGGGCTGCCGCAGGGCAGCATCCTCCGTCCTGCCGGAAGTGCTTGCCCTTCTTATGCCGGTATGATAAATTCTGCTTATCTCAGCGAGCGAAGGCCCCCGCTTCTTAAGCGGCGGGTCCTGAAAGACTTGTCTCAACGGGCTTTCCCTTATGCAGGGGCAGGATACCCGAAGGATCAGGAGC
>CACXDR010000211.1 GCA_902766415.1 uncultured Lachnospiraceae bacterium | reverse complement strand
TTCCAGCTTTTTTCGTTCTTTCTTTCGGTCTGTTGATTCTTTTCTTTGGACTTTAAAGTGTTTTCCGGGTTATCGTTTTGAATGAAGATCTGCTTTAGCCCTGGCAGATATATCGGTTTTATTCTTCGTACGACCGGTTTTCCTGCCTGGTTCCTGATGAAAAGGGAAAGCTTTTCTGAGATTCAGGATCAGGTGAAATTAATTGTACTTTGGAGTGTACCTCCTTCTTTGATATTCCGCTTGTCTGGCGGTTTTTCTTAAGTTCTGTATCTCTTTTGTTGAACTCATTATAGCCCAGGGTTCTGTAGTTGTCAATATATTTTTATATATTCAGAACATTGTAGTTATTGTTTTGAAATTAATACAGAATTGTTTGTTTTTATATCTGAAATTTAAAATTATTCACACAATTTAATCAATAACACTTCCCTACCGCCTTACCAGCGAGAAATCGTCAAAGCTGGCGGCGACAGCCTTCTTGTCGCGGAAGATGATCATCACGATCTGGTTCGAGTAGATATCCGTCCCGAACTGGTAGACCATGTTCGACATGCCCTTTTCGTCGTCGAAGGTCTTGCTGAAGGGCTCGCCGTAAACGTCCGCGATCTGCTGGCGCGTCGCGCCCATGGGGATCCCGTAGAGCGTAAGCTCCGGATCCGGTTCCGTGCTCCCGATCTCGATCCCCTTGACGGTGCAGTCCCGCACGGCCATGTCGTACTCCGTGTTGTTCTTCACGTTGATCCTGATATGGCTGAAGCTGCCCTTATAGCGCACGCGGCAGCTGCCGGACTTGCCCGCCGTCACGATCACGTCGTCGCCCTGGAAGACCGCGCCCTCCGCCTCGAGGCCCTCGAAGGTCGTGGGCACACTGATCGTAAGCCCGCCGGCGGTCACCATGTGCGTGCCCTCCTGCCTGTGCTTTACGACCGTGAGCTCCACAGGCTCCGTTTCCTCTGCCGGGGTCTCCGCAGCTGTCTCAGCGGAAGATCCCGCGTCTGCCCCTTCAGGAGATCCTCCCTCTGCTTCCGCTGCGCTTTCCGCGTCTGTCTCCGCGGAGGTTTCTCCGTCTGCTTCCGCGAAAGATCCCGCACCGGCCTCCCCGGCAGCTTTCCCGCCGGCCTCTGCAGACTCCCCTTCTGCCTCCCCGGATATTTCTTCGCCTGTCTCCGCGGCAGACGCGCCTCCTGCTTCCTCCGCGGCCGCAGTCTCCGACGGGACCTCCTGCTTCCTGCCGCACGCCGGGAATGCCAGGCAGAGCGCGGATGCCAGGAGCATCATCCTCATGATCCGTTTCATCTTATCCATCTGATTCACCCGTTATTCTTCTTCTCCTTCGCGTAATCCATGACCGCGGTGATCGTTGAACTGTACATGGTCGCGGAGATCTCAGCGAGCTCCTCAAGCGGAATATCCCTTCCCCTGCTTGCCCACTGGTAAAACATTGAATAGATGCCCGTGCAGAAAAAGTGGGCATAATAATAAATGATCTCCTTCTGGTCCGGAAGCAGATGCTGGAAGCGCTCCCGCACGCTGTCCGCCCGGTTCTGCAGCACCCGGTCTATGATCGGGAGGATGTCCCGGCCCTCCATGAGGATCCTGTAAAAGGGATCGATCAGGTCGTCAAGGTGGCTCAGATATTCGTAAAAACCATAGAAATCGAAGGATCCGTCCTCGAGGAACTTGCTTTCCGCCTGGAACAGGATCTCCTCGAAGCGCTTCTCGATGATGCTGTCAAAAAGATCCTTCATCGTGCTGTAATGAAGATAAAACGTCTTGCGGGTGATGTTGGCGCGGTCGGTCAGCTCCTTTACCGTGATCTGTGCCGACTGCTTCTCCCTGACCAGCTCCTCCAGCGCCGTCAGCATGGCCTTTCTTGTCTTCTGGATCCTTCTGTCTTCTTTCCTGGGCATTATAAAATCTCCCCCTGATGTGTATTTTTACACATTTTAACAAAACTGGCCATTGTTTTCAAGGTTCAAAGCCGTATAATACACTTGTGAGAATTTGCATTCAGACCGGAGAACAGATTATGACGCAGATACAGGATAAGATCGCCGTGATCACAGACACCGAGGGTGATATTCCCGCAGGCTTTGCAGACGGGCTGCCCATCTACACGCTCCCGCTGCGCATTACCGACGGCGTCCATGAGTACAGGGACGGGGTGGACATCACCGTGGACGATGTCTACCGCATGCAGGTAAGCTGCGACCTGAAGACCAGCCTGCCGGGGATGGACGATATCCAGGCCATCCTGGACCGTATCCGCGCGGACGGCTTCAACAAGGTCATCGTCCTCATCCTCGCGGAAAGCCTTTCCAGCGCGACGAACCTCTTCCGGCTCATCGGGCAGGAGCTTAAGGACCTCGAGATGGCAGTCATCAACACGAACTCCGCAAGCGTCGGCGTCGGGATCCTTGCCGTGCAGACGGCAAAATATATCCTTGAAGGCCACCCCTTCAGCTCCGTGAAGGCCATGGCGGAGCGCCTGGCCGCGGATACCTCCGTCTTCTTCTCGATCGACACGCTGGAATACCTGAAGAGAGGCGGGAGGATCGGACGTGTGACCGAGCTGGTCGGCTCCCTTCTTAAGATCAAGCCCATCATCACCTTCAGCGAGTCCGGCGCCCTTTCCACCGCGGTCAAGGTACACGGGAGCAAGGCGGTCCCGCGGCATCTCCTTGAATGCGTCCGCCAGCTTGCGGCAAAACGTCCCGGCGTTCCCTACAACCTCGTGGTCTGTGACGGCGGAACGCCCGAAGCGGGCGATGCCCTGAAGGCCGACATTCTTGCCGCCCTCCCGGACGCCCGGCTCGTCATGCACGGACAGCTCGACGCGACGCTCGCCGTCCACCTGGGCCCGCACCTCCTCGGCGCCGGCATCCAGTTCCTGGAAGGATGAAGGCTCCGCTAAAGCAAAAAGACGGAAGGATGACAGGCACCTGAAAGGTCAAAAGATCCCGGAGATCATGGGTCTTCCACGATCTCCGGGATCCTTTCTTTTCTGCAGCTGACAGGGTTTGAACCTGCACGATCACTCACTGGAACCTAAATCCAGCGCGTCTTCCAATTCCGCCACAGCTGCCTTTTCCGGAGACCAGCTCCGGGGACAGTTATCATTTTATGGGTCCGGCAGGGTTCTGTCAATCTCTCCCGCCGCATCCTGCGGCATTCACCGGATCACAGTCTTTCATCGCTTCCACGGCGTCTCGCAGATCAAGCTGTCCCCGTCAAAACGGTCGCTCTCCGGGACCTCGTAAATAATATTGAAGCCCGCCTTCTCCGGGAACGCGGAGTTTTTGCCGTTGAAGTAGAACGGCGGAAGCAGCTCCGGCTTCTTCGTCCCGTTCAGCAGGGGCCACATCTCCCCCTTCAGGAGCTTCGTCCCGAAGCCCTTTGAGGAATTTATCAGCATGTCGACTGCGATATCGTACTTTTCGATGATATTCTCCCAGCACCATTCCGGCGTCTCCCAGAAGCAGACCAGCGTGTCCGTCCCGCCGTTCTTCCAGGAAACGGAAAGGCAGACAGCGCTGAAGGTCCCGATATGCTTCACCTCGAGCGAGTGCTCCGCGCCGTCAAGCTCCATCAGCATGATCCCGGTGATCCCGCCGTCATAGTCAAGGTCCCAGCTCGGGAACTCATCCCGGAGGTAAAGATCATCGATCAGCTCTGTCACCTGCGGGCGGATATGGAAATCCTTCCCGCCAAGAGGAACGATAAAAAGCCGCTGTCCGTCCGGCACCGGCGGCAGGACCGCCTTCCTCTTCCCGAAGAACGAATGCCTTTCGGGCTTTTCGGGCTTCTCCGCCTCCCCGGCTTTTCCTCCGTTCAGATACTTTCTTGCTTCCGTCTCCTCTAGGATATAAAGCGGCCAGAAGTCCATATCGATGCAGGGCATGAAGGCTGTGAAAAGCGGCTTTTCCTCAAACGCCGCCCTGAGGGCGGGCATGCCCTCGGCCTCATCAGGAAATATACAATTCAGGTGTTCAAATAGATCTTTTACCACGTCTGCTCCTTTCCATGCGAAACAGACAGCATTGTAACCGTTCCTGTCCCTTTTTTCAATTGCCTTTTTTACCGTTTTTTATGAACGGAACATAAGGTTTTTCTGACAGCATTGCCCGACCGGGCGCTTGTTCATACCCCTGAAACAGTATAAAATAGCGCTAAGGGCCGCCGCGCCGCTTTCCAGGCACGGCTCAGGCACAATTCTTAAAAGCAGGTAAACCTATGGATACAAAGAATCTCAAGTACTTTGTGGGCGTCGCGAAATACGGCTCCATCAACGCCGCCGCGAAAGCCATGTTCATCTCCCAGCCGCAGCTGAGCCACATCATCAAATCCATCGAGGAGGAGGTCGGGTTTGCGCTGTTCCAGCGCACGAACCAGGGGTCCCGGCTGACCAGGAACGGCGAAAGCCTGCTGCAGCACTGCCAGACCATCCTGAACGAGATGGACAGCCTGGACCATTTTGTCAGGCAGGTCCACCGGGCAGGGAGCCGCCTCACGGTATCCATGACGCGCTTCTCCCAGACCGCCTACTGCTTTAACGACGTGTGCAAGGCGCATCAGGACCAGGAAAACCTGTTCCTGCGCCTCCACGAGGACAGTACCACCAACGTGATCGACGAGGTCGCGAGCGGCTATTCCGAGCTCGGCGTGATCCACTTTTCCTTAAAGGAAAACAGCCTCATGATGCGGAACCTGGAAAATAAAAAGCTTCAGTTCATCCCGCTCGCCAAATTCAAGCCCTACGTCGTGATCTCAGCGGAGCACCCGCTCGTCCGAGGACGGGACGTCGCCGAGCTCGACATCAACGAGCTCCAGGGCTACGGCTTTGTCCGCTATATCGGCCAGTATGAGGATTTCTTCTATAATATCTCCACGCAGTACGGCCTGGTCGATCTCAACGAATTCCCGAAGATCATCTACGTGAACGACCGCATGGAGCAGATCCGCCTCATCTCGACCACGAACTTCTTTACGATCGGGCTCACAAAATTCCCGTACCAGAGCTCCCTCTTCAATGTGGACAATATCCCGCTGAAGGGCTGCTCCGAGAATCTCCGCTTCGGCATCATCATGAAGGAAGGGAAGAAGCCCACCGGGATCGAGTCAGAATTTATAAGCGCGGTCCGTGAACGGTACCGCGCTCTTTCCGATGAGATCCGGTCTACAATCTCCTCCGCCACTCCTCAAGACGGTAACGCTGCTTCTCCCGCGCCTCTTCGACCTGGCGAAGGAGCCGGGGAATATCCTCGTTGAACGTCCCGCCGAGCGCTACATAGTTTGACGCGTGGTTCGTGCGGAAGACTGTCCCGGGAGAGTCGATCGCCCTGAGGAAGAGCTCCGTTTCCGTCATGATCTCATCCGGCTTCAGGAGCTCCCGCTCCCCTCTCGCGATCTCCTGCGCCATCGGGGAATCGTCGGTGAGATGCAGCGTCAGGATGGAAGCGAATTCCGGGTTCATGCCGTTGATCAGCTCGGCGGACTTTACCGCGTGGCTTTCGAGCCCCTTCCTGCCGCCGAGCCCGGAGATCAGGGTGACGGAGGTCTTGATCCCGCAGCGCTTCAGCTTCCGCCCGGCCTCGATGATGTCCGCGGCGGTCTCGCCCTTCTTTATATCGATCAGGACCTGGTCGTCCCCGGACTCCGCGCCGAGGTAGATCATCTGGAGTCCCGCTGCGGCCAGCGCCTTCAGCTCCTCCTCCGACTTTCTCAGGACGTCGTGCGCCGTCCCGTAGGACGTGATCCGCTCGACAGCCGGGAAATTCCTGTGGACGTAATCGAGAAGCTCAAGCAGCAGCTCCGTCGGGACGATCAGCGCGTCCCCGTCCGCAAAGAACACGCGGGCCACCCACGGTCCGTACATTGCCCTGCAGTCGTCGAGATCCCGCATGATCTCTTCCTTTTTCCGGATGCGGAACTGCTTGTCCGTATACATATGGCAGAAGGTGCACTTATTGTGCGAGCAGCCGATCGTCACCTGGATGATCAGGCTCCTCGCCTCACTCGGCGGTCTGTAAACATCGCCCTCGTACTGCACTTGAATATCCTCCTTTTACTGAAGCTGCCGCATCAGGCCGGTCCCGGACAAGGTTTCCGGGACCTTATCGGAAAACCGGCCTGATGCGGCAGTTCTTTTTTCATGTCATTTCTGCGGCGCGAACACCGGCTTCAGGACAGCTGTCTGCTTTTCCATTCCCTTCGTGATCTCGATGCTGTTCCCGTAGTTCTTTACGTTGCTGCAGAGATCCGTGTACCTGTCAAGCGTCCCGATCACCGGATACCCGAAGGCCTCTGTCCGGAAATGCATCGGGATGGTGACGACGGGGTCGATGATGTCGATCATCTTTTTGATCACGTCCGGCTCCGCGGTGAACCATCCGCCGACGGGGATCATCACGGCGTCGGCGCCCTTCAGCGCCTCGTACTGCTCCGGCTCCAGCTCGCAGCCGATGTCTCCCATATGGACAGCCTTCAGCCCGTCCGCTTCCAGGATCGTAATGCGGTTCGGCCCGCGCTTCGCGCCCTTCACCTCGTCATGCCAGCTGTCGATGCCGGTGATCTTAAAGGGGCAGGTCCCGCCTTCCTTCTTCCGTACCGCATCCACAGCTCCGTGGTCGCCGTGCCCGTGGGAGCAGATGACCATGTCCGCCTCCGCGTCAAGCGGCAGATATCCCGGGACAGAGCCGGGGCTGTACGGATCCATGATGACGCTGAACCCGTTTTCTTCGATCATGAAGCATGAATGACCAAGCCATGTGATTTTCATATGATGGACCGCCTTTCCGAGTAAATTTTCATGTTCCCGGCGCGCCGCGGGAGGCTTCGATGCCCGCGGCGCGTCCGCTTTATCATATGATACCACAATTTACTGTAATTCCTGCGGTTTTTCGACAGCATAGTCACGGAAGGATGATGCCTTCGACGCACCGGAGAGATCCGCGCTGCCGGAATAATCCGTGACGGTGATGGTATATCCGGAGGTCCCTTCGGAGAGGACCTTTCCGTCCGTTGTCCGGATCGTCACGGCCCTGCCGGCATCATCCGCGATGGTGCCTGCATTGTAAAGGTTCGTAAGAACGCTGTCTTCGGTCACGGTCCAGGTACTGTCCGCGCTGATGTACAGGTTCGCGCATCCGTCCCCGCCGTCCCCCGCGGCGCTCTCGTCATCGATGAAGGCGCCTTTCAGCGTGCTGCCCTCTGTCATATAGAGATCCAGCCGGGAAATGCTGTCCCAGATCACATCGCCCTCCATCTCCTGGCTGATGGCCGTGAAGAGGGTATCCGCGCCGTTGGCTCCTGCACTGCCCCAGCCGCGCTGGTTTGTGTTGCCGGTGACCTTCAGGAAGAATTCGCTGTCCTCCGCGTATGTGATGTCCACATCCTTCAGAATGAAGGTTGACTCGGTGTTGGTGGAATAGAACATGCCGCCGTTCTTCGCGGTCAGAGTACCGCCGTTCATCTCAAAGGTACTGTTTCCGATCTCGGAATCGCCGGACATGCTCTGATAGAGGATCACGTTCCAGGTGCAGTCGTTCTGTGACTGGTCCTTCATGTTTCCGGTCAGGTCGGAATCGAAAAGGCGGATGGAGTTCAGCCCTTCGATGCAGACCGCCTCGGACCCGTTGGCTGTCAGGACTGCGTTGTTCACGGCGATGTCCGCCGTGGAGTAGATGGCAGGAGAACCGTTTCCGTTGGACGTGTAGCTCCCGCCGTCCACCACCATGGTACCTCCGCCGCGGTCGCTGCGGATCGCCGCGGAGGATTCGCCGTCCGTCTCCGCTTTCACGTTCCAGGCATACAGGGTCCCGCCGCCTGCCGCGTGGATCCCGCCGGAGGTGCTCTTCTTCGTCGTGACCGCGGAATCCGCGACATAGACCACGCCGTCCCCGTAGGCAAATACTCCGGCGCCGCCCTTCGCGTCCGTATCGATGGTCAGGTTTTTCAGGTATGCCGTGCCGCCTTTTCCGAGGACCGCCGCTCCGACGCCGTAGAAGCTGGAGCTGTCCCCGCCGGTGCTGTCCTCCGAGCTCCTGTCCACAGTACTGTCCGTCACCGTCACAGAAATATCCCCATCTACAAGAACAGCTTCCTCGTCTGTCCCGGTAGATCTATACTCTTCATTCGTGACCGTTACGTCTTCCGTCGGCGCAAAGACTGCCGTGTACTGAATGTC
>CACXDR010000210.1 GCA_902766415.1 uncultured Lachnospiraceae bacterium | reverse complement strand
CTTCTTTGCACTCCTGGAGGATGTCCTTCGCCTCGCGGCGTTCGCGGACGGAGATGATCATCGGGAACATGATGGCGAGGTGGCCGTAGGCGGATGCGCGGAGCAGGGCGCGCAGCTGCTTCTTGAAGAATTCCTTCCTGGTGAGGCAGATGCGGATGGCCCTGTAGCCGAGCGCCGGGTTCTCTTCGTGGTCAAGCTTCATATAGTCGATGGTCTTGTCCGCGCCGATATCGCAGGTGCGGATGACGACGGTCTTCGGCGCGAGCGTCTCGACCGCGAGCTTGTAGGCGTGGAACTGCTCCTCCTCGGTCGGCTCCTGCTTCGAGTTGAGGTAGACGAACTCGGAACGGAACAGGCCGACACCGCCCGCGTCATTCTGCTGGACAGCGCCGAGATCGGACGGTCCGCCGATATTCGCAAACACCTTGATGGTATGCCCGTCGATCGTGGTGTTCGACTTGCCCTTCAGCTCCTGGAGCAGGGCAAGCTTCGCCTGGTCCGCCTTCTGCTTTTCGCCGAGCGTCTTCTGGAGGTCCGGCGTCGGGTCAACGTAGACGCAGCTGTTGTAGCCGTCGATGATACCAAGCTTTCCGTCCCACTCGTCGTTGATCTCCTTGCACTGGATCAGTGCCGGAAGGTTCATGCTGCGGGCAAGGATCGCGGTGTGGCTGTTGGAGGAACCCTCGCGGGTGACAATGCCGAGCAGCAGGCTCTTGTCGAGCTTGACGGTCTCGGACGGGGCAAGGTCCTCTGCGACCAGGATGGCCGGCTCATTTCCCTGCATGGCGTCGGTGTTCAGGCCCATGAGGACGTCGAGCGTCGCGCCCTTCAGGTCGTCGATGTCGGCGCTTCTCGCCTGCATGTACGGGTCGTCCATTGAGGCGAAGACCTGTGCCTGGTTGTCGAACGCGGTGTTGACCGCATATTCCGCGCAGTGCTTCTGCTCCGTGATGATCTCCTTGACAGCGTCCAGGAGGTCGTCGTCCTGCATCATCATCGCGTGGACCTCGAAGATCGCGGCGCTGTCCTCGCCCGCGGTGACCTTCGCCTTCTCGTACAGAAGGTTCTGCTGGTCGATGACCTTCTCGACAGCGTCGTCAAAGCGCTCGAGCTCATGCGCGGTGTCCTGCACGAGTTCCATGGAGATCTCTCTCTTCGGCGCCTTGTAGATCTTGATCTTTCCGATCGCGATGCCGTTCAGGATGCTTTTACCGGTTCCAACTTGCATGTGTATTTCCTCCCTCGTAAGTTATCGGTAAAAATAGCTGCCGCACGGTCCCGGCCCGGGACGCGTCCCCGCTGCGCCCTTCCTTTACGCCTGCCCCCGTCCGGAAGGGACAGGGACAGACGCGGCAATGCACAGCGGAAACGATCCGGCCGGAAACTGCATGCGGCAGCCACCATTCAACGTCAGATTAAGTTGTTCTCCTTCATGAAAGCGTCAAGAGCCGCAGCGCACTCTGCCTCTGCCGCGCCGTCGATCTGGACGGTGATCTCGTCGCCCTGCTTGATCCCGAGGCCCATGACCTTGAGAAGCTTTGTCATATCCGCGCTCTTGTCGCCCTTGAACACAGTGACCTTCGCGTCGAACGCCTTAAGGGCTTTCGCAACTGCGCCTGCGGGTCTTGCGTGGAAGCCGACAGGATCAACGATGGTATACTTTACTTCTTTCATAGCTGTATTCTCCTTTGCAGAAATTATGATTCAGAAAAACAGTTTCAGTAAAAACACCAGTTACATTATACCATAACAACTTATGAATCCTGAATGGAAACATCATCAAAATCATCGGAATTCGTGAGAAGGACGACGACGCAGTCCGGATGGCCTGCCGCCTTGATCTTCTCGCGGTCGAATTTCATGATCTTCTGGCCTGCCTTGACCTCGTCGCCTTCCTTGACGAAGTCCTCAAAGCCGTCGCCGTTCATGGAAACGGTGTCGACGCCGACGTGGATCAGGACCTCCATGTCGCCGGGGCCGGTGATGCCGATCGCGTGCTTGGAATCCGCGACCGAGGAAATGGTGCCGTCGAACGGTGCGAACACGACGCCGTTCTCCGGAGCGATCGCGCAGCCGCCGCCGAGGACGCCTGAAGCGAAGGTATCATCCGGAATATTCTCCTGCCTGATCATGGAGCCTGCGACCGGCTGGATGATCTCGCCTGCACCGCAGCGGATGATCGCGTTCGTCGGAGCCTTGACGTCCGCCGCTGCCGGAGCCTTGGCCGCCGGCTTCTTCTCCTCTTCCTTCCAGACCACCCAGGTGATCGCGAACGCGATGCCGCCTGCGATCGCAAGCATGATCGTGTAGAGGACCGGGTTATTGATGGTCAGGTAGCCCGGGATACCGGTAACGCCATAGGAGGATGCGCCGAGACCGGTGAACGCGCCGAAGATGGATCCGACCGCGCCGCCGATCATACCAGCGACGAACGGCTTGAAGAAGCGCATGTTGACACCGAAGATCGCCGGCTCGGTAATACCAAGGGCAGCGGACATGGAGGACGGGATCGCGACCTGCTTGGTCTTCGCGTTCCTGCACTTAAGGCCGACCGCAAGGCAGGCGCCGAACTGCGCGAAGTTCGCGGAGCTCGCGATGGGCATCCAGATGTTGAGGTTGCCGAAGTCGGCAGACGCCAGCATGCCCGACTCGATGACGTTGTACATGTGGTGGAGGCCCATGACGACGGTCGCCGGGTAGATCGCGCCCATGACGCAGGCGCCGAGCGGGTTGGTGACAAGGACCTTCGCGCCGTTCAGGACGAGCGTCTCAAGACCGGAGAAGATCGGGCCGATGATCATGAAGGTCAGGGTCGCGGTAAGGAACACCGTGGTGATCGGGACGACGAAGAGGTCCAGCATCTCCGGAACGATGGAGTGCAGCTTCTTCTCGATCTTGCACATGATCCATATCGCTATGATGACCGGTATGACGTGTCCCTGGTAGCCGAGCTTGTTGATCTGGCCCAGCGTATAGTTGCCGATCTTGATCCCGTTGCCGAAGAGGTACCATACCTCATAGCCGCCCGCTGCTGCCCAGCCGTTGGTCAGTGCGGAGTGGATCATCATAAGGCCGATGACAGCGCCGAGGAAGATGTTTCCGCCGAACACGCGCGCCGCGGAAACGGCGACGATGACCGGCAGGTAGGCGAACGCGGTGTTCGCGATCATGTCAAGGTATCCGAACCAGTCACTCGAGGCGAAGCTCGGGATGGCTTTCGCGAGCGCCTCGACAAGACCCATCATAAGACCGGAAGCGACGATCGCCGGAAGGATCGGGACGAAGACGTCGCCGATCGGCTTCAGAAGCTGCTTCCAGAGCGGCTGCTTCGCGGCTGCCGCGGCCTTGACGTCATCCTTGGTCGCGGCGGACATGCCGGTGATGGAAAGGAACTCATCATAGACCTTGTTGACGGTTCCGGTACCGATGATGAGCTGCAGCTGTCCGTTAGACTCGAACATGCCCTTGACGCCGTCCACATTGTCAAGGTAGTCCTTGTCGACCTTGCTGTTATCCTTGATAACCAGCCTCAGCCTGGTGGCGCAGTGCGCCGCCTGCGCGACATTCTCGCGGCCGCCGATATGGTCGACGATCTCCTGCGCGCATTTCCTGTAGTCAAGTGCCATAAATATTCCCCCTTATGCGTATTTGCATATGCTTCCCGTCCCTCAGAACAGCCCGAGGTCCGCAAATGCCTTGTAAAGCCCGTCCTCCGTGACCGCGGGGCAGACGATGTCTGAAAGCTGCTTCAGCGTCTCGCTCCCGTTCGCCATGCAGACGGAGGTCCCGACGACCTTCGTCATCTCAAGATCGTTCATGCTGTCGCCGAAGCCGACGGTGTCCGTGACCGGGACGCCAAGCGCCTCGCAGATGCGCTTCACGCCGCGGCCCTTGTCAAACGCGCGGTTCACGAGCTCGCCGTTCACGCAGCCGTGCTCCGGGATGTCCTGCACGACGAAGTCGTAGCGCTCCGAAAGCGCTGCCTTCGCCTCGTCGAGCTGCTCCATCTTAAGGCACATGATGACGACCTTGTAGACAGGGCGTCCGTCGTACTCTGACATGGGACGGATGTTCAGGCTCGAGGAAAGCGCCTTTCTCCAGCGCTCGATCTCCGAGTTCCCCTCGCCCTGGCCCGCCAGGAAATCGCCGAGGTTCTCGTCACCGAAGGACCCGTCCACCGCCTCCACCGTGCAGAACACGCCGTTCTTGTGGAGGAGCTCCAGCGCCGTCTCCGTGTCCTTCTGGTCCATGGGCTGGTCGTAGATCACCTTGTCCCCGAGTACTACGTAGCCGCCCGACGCGCCGACGTACCCGTCAAAGCCGAATTTCAGGAGCGGTGAGAGCATGTCGGGGTTCCGCCCCGTGCAGAGAAAGACCTTGTTGCCCTTTGCCTGCGCCTTCCGGATCGCCTCGAGGGCGCTTTCCGGCGGGGTGTTCTCGCCCGGGACGACCAGCGTGCCGTCGATGTCGAGGAAGATCAGCTTCATGGGCTCCTTCTCCGGCGGCTTTTTGTAGCTGTGGTAAAGCCACGCGAAATCGTGCGCCGGGATCCCGACTGCCTTCGCCTCCCTGGGAAGCCCGGTCATCAGGTCCGTATACTCCTCCGGCTCGTTGATCCAGGCTATCTCGTCGCTGTCGCTGAAGTTGAAGAGGGCAAGGAGCTTTTCGTCCTTGTAATAGCGCCCGATCCCGAGGATGTGGTCGTTGTAGGGCTCCAGCGTCCAGACGTCCGCCTCGCTGCTGAACATGCCGTACTCGTCACGGATCGTCTCAAGCTTCCGGAGGGCGTTGAAGATGCGTCCCTGCCTGGACTCCGGGTCCGAGCGGAGCGCCGCCTCGTCCCAGTTCATGTTCCCGCGGTGCAGATACCTGCTGTCGTCCGCCTTCAGCGGGTCCTGATGATAGGAATAGTCGTTCAGCTGCCCGATCTCGTCTCCCGCGTAAAGCACCGGGATGCCGCTCTGGGTGAACAGGAACGCGTGGAGCATGATGTCAAGGCGGATGGCCCTGTCAAGCTTCTCCTGGTCCTTCTCGTACTCCGCCGCCTCGATGCCGCAGAGCGACGCCGTGGTGCCGGTCAGGCGCGCGTCGCCGAGCGCCTTCGAGTTGTTGTAAAGCTCGCCGCGCGCGGGGCTGCCCCAGAAGCTGCCGGTGAGATAATCGTTCAGGTACTTCTTATGCTTGACCTCGTCAAAGCCGAACTGCTTCAGGAACTCATAGTCGAGACCCCAGCCGATGTCGTCGTGGCACCGGAGGTAGTTCAGGAAGGTATACTGCTTCGGCAGCGCGAACACCGTATCCATCTGGTGGCGGAGCAGGCGCACGTCCTTCGTCGCGACCGTATGCCAGGTGCTTGCCATGGTCGTGACATTGTAGAGCATCTGGCACTCCGGCTTGTCCACCGTCCCGAAGTACGGGACCACCTTCGAGGGCTCCATGACGACCTCTCCGAGGAGCAGCGTGCCGGGGCAGACGATATCCGCCGCGATGTGCATGATGCGTACCAGCGTGTGGACCTGCGGAAGGTTCCGGCAGTTCGTGCCGAGCGTCTTCCAGATGTACGGGACCGCGTCCAGGCGGATGATGTCGACGCCGTGGTTGCAGAGGTTCAGCATGTTGGCGGTCATGTCGTTGAAGACCACCGGGTTCGCGTAGTTCAGGTCCCACTGGTAGGGG
>CACXDR010000209.1 GCA_902766415.1 uncultured Lachnospiraceae bacterium | reverse complement strand
GGTCCCGCCGGATCGTCTCGGAAGAGACGCTGAATTCAGCGATCAGCTCGCTGACCTTCACCATACCGTCACGGCTCAGCTTTTCAAGGATCCTTTCCCGTCTGTCGTATAACATAATGCCTCCGAAACTTTGCGGAATTTCCGCAACAAAAAGAAAACCTGCAAGTCACATCACGCCCCCCGCCGACATACTGCAAGCTTCCCCAACAAAATAAAAATAACACAACCGATAAACAAATTAAATAGTTTAGCTTATAACATTTATGAATAGGTCCAATCCGCATAAAAACCTGGCCGATAAGGCCACGCGGCTGCCGCCTGTTTTTCAGACAGACAATGAAGGACAGGCAGCTCCTGCATACGCCGGAGAAACCAGCCTGTCCTTCACTTTGTTTTCATATCACGCGTTCCGCGCCTTGGTCCCCTTCCCATCTCTGTGAGAAAGCTTCAGGCGGTTCAGCGCGTAGCTTCTCCCGCGCACCTCCGCGTTCTGGGTCTCCGAGAGGAGCCACGCCTCCGTAAGGAAGTCCCCCTTCGCGAGCTTCATGCCGCGCACGCCGCGCGCGTTCTTTTTCATCTCCGGGGCCTCCGGAAGCGGGAACCGTAAGAGATAGTCGTTGTCCGTGAGAAGCACCGCGTCAGTCTCCGGATCCGTAACGATCCGCACGGAAACGACGGCGTCGCCGTCCCCGAGCTTCGTCGACGCGACTGTCCGGTTCGCGGTGTCGAACTCCTCCGCAGGCACCTGCTTCACATAGCCGTCCCTGGTCGCGAAGAACAGCTTCTTCCCGCGAAGCGCGTCCGGACAGGTGATGAGGAGGATCTCCTCCCTGCTCCCTTCAAACTTGCTGATATTGTCGATCGGCGTCCCCTTGTCCTTAAGCCTTCCCTGAGGAATATCCGCCGCCTTGACCTGGTGCATGGCGCCGAGGTCGGTAAAGATCTGGATGCGCCCGGTGTTCATGACCGGGATCACGAACCGGTACTCCTGGTCCACCTGCTCCCGGTTCTTTTCATAAAGCGCCTTTTCCATCGTCTTTACATATCCGAACCGGTCCATGACGAACACGACCTCTTCCTCCGCCGCGGGCGCCTCCTCATAGACTGCCTCCCGGCCGTCCTCGATAAGGGTGCGCCGCGGGACGGCGTATTCCTTTTTGATCGCCTCGAGGTCCTTGATGAACAGCCGGTCCATCTCCCCGCGGTTCCCCAGATACTTCTGGTAGTCGCGGATATTCTTCAGTGTCGTCTGATGCTCCTTCAGAAGCGCGTCGATCTCGAGGCCGATCAGCCGGTAGAGACGCATTTCCAGGATGGCCTGGGCCTGGCGCTCCGTGAAGTGAAGCTTCATCGCGTCCCTTAAGTATTTCGGGTCGCGGAAGGAGATCTTCGTGATATCGCCCTTCGTGAGGCAGGCCTTCGCGTCCTCCAGCTTCTTCGCGCCGCGGAGCACCGCGATGATCACGTCGATGCAGTCGCAGGCCTCGATCAGGCCCTCCTGGACCTCGCTCTTCTCCTGCTCCTTCTTAAGGAGGATGGTATACTTCCGGTTCGCGTTCTCGTACTGGAACTCAAGATAGTTCTTGAGGATCCCCTTAAGGTCAAGGGTCTCCGGCCGGCCGGCCGCGATCGCCAGCATGTTGACGCCGAAGGTATCCTCAAGCCTGGTCTTTTTATACAGAAGATTCTTCACCTTCTCGACATCCGCGTCGCGCCTGAGCTCCAGGACGATCCGCATGCCCTCCTTCGAGGACTGGTTCGAGATGTCCGTGACCTCCGGAAGCTTCTTCGACTCCACGAGCGCCGCGACGTCGTTCAGGAACTTGTCAATGCCGGCGCCGACCATGGTGTACGGGATCTCCGTGATGACCAGCCGGTCGCGTTCCGTACGCTTCTTACCGAGCTCCACCTCCATGCGGCCGCGCAGCTTCAGCTTCCCCACGCCCGTCTTGTAGATCAGCGGGAGTTCGCTCCTGTTCGCGATAATACCGCCGGTCGGGAAATCCGGCCCCGGCATGAGCTCCAGGAGGCTGTCGATCGAGATGTCCCTGTCCCTGATGTACGCGATGCAGGCGTCGCACACCTCCCCCAGGTTGTGCGGGGGGATCGACGTGGACATGCCGACCGCGATGCCCTCCGCGCCGTTGATCAGGAGGTTCGGCACACGTACCGGCAGGACCTCCGGCTCCTTCTCCGTCTCGTCGTAGTTCGGGACAAAATTCACGGTCTTGTCGAGGTCCTTGAGATAGACCTCCTCCGCGAATTTCCGGAGCCTCGCCTCCGTGTAGCGCATGGCCGCGGCGCCGTCCCCCTCGATCGAGCCGAAGTTTCCGTGGCCGTCGACCAGCGGCATGCCGCGCTTGAAGGACTGGCTCAGGACGACGAGCGTCTCATATATGGAAGAATCCCCGTGGGGATGGTATTTACCCATGGTGTCGCCCACGATCCTCGCGGACTTCCTGTGCGGCCTGTCATGGTTCAGGCGGAGCTCGCTCATATCGTAGAGCACGCGCCGCTGGACCGGCTTAAGGCCGTCCCTCGCGTCGGGGATGGCGCGGGCGGTAATGACGCTCATCGAATAGTCGAGATAGCTTTTCTGCATCTCCTCAGAATATTCGGTTGTCAGGATCTTTTCGGGCATTGCATGATACCTCTTTCATTGTCTTTCATCAAAGCAGCATATTCTTTTCCGGGACGGGACGCGGCCAACGCCCCTGTCCCGCCGGAAATCACGCGTCGATCTCTGCCTCGTCCGCGTGGTCGTGGATAAAATCGCGGCGCGGCCCCACGTCGCTCCCCATAAGAAGCTCCGTGACCTCGCTCGCAAGGCGCGCGTCCTCGATCTCGACGCGCTTCAGGACGCGGTTCTCCGGATTCAGCGTCGTCTCCCAGAGCTGCTCCGCGTCCATCTCGCCGAGGCCCTTGTAGCGCTGCAGCGTGAAGCTCCCCTCCGGGTGCTTTTTGCGGTAGCGCTCCAGCTCCTTGTCGTCGTAGATGTACTCTCCCTCGCCCTTCTTCGGCACCACCTTGTAGAGCGGGGGCATGGCGATGTAGACGTGCCCGTCGTAGATCAGCTCCGGCATGAAACGGTAAAGAAAGGTCAGGAGCAGGGTGTCGATGTGGCTGCCGTCGACATCCGCGTCCGTCATAAGGACGATCTTGTCGTACCTGAGCTTCGAGATGTCGAAATCATTGCCGTAGCCCTCCGAGAAGCCGCAGCCGAACGCGTTGATCATAGTCTTGATCTCGGCGTTCGCGAGGACCTTGTCCATGGAGGCCTTCTCCACGTTCAGGATCTTTCCGCGGATCGGGAGGATCGCCTGGTACATGCGGTTCCGCGCGGTCTTCGCGGAGCCTCCGGCGGAATCACCCTCGACGATAAAGATCTCGCATTTGGACGGATCCTTTGACTCGCAGTTCGCGAGCTTGCCGTTCGAATCGAAGGAGAACTTCGATTTCGTCAGCATGTTGGTCTTCGCCTTTTCCTCCGCGCGGCGGATCTTCGCGGACTTCTCCGCGCAGCCGATCACCGCCTTCACGGTCTCCACGTTCCTGTCGAAGAAATGCGTCAGCTGGTCGCCGCAGACGGTAAAGACTGCCTTCGCCGCGTCCGCGCTCGCGAGCTTCGTCTTGGTCTGCCCCTCAAAGATGGGATCCGGATGCTTGATGGCGATGACCGCGGTCATGCCGTTCCTCGTGTCGGGACCGGTGAAGTTCGCGTCCTTCTCCTTAAGGATGCCCAAGTCCCTCGCATAGCCGTTGATCAGCTGGGTGAATCTCGTCTTGAAGCCCTGGAGATGCGTGCCGCCCTCCGCGGTGTAGATGTTGTTGCAGAAGCCGAGGATCTTCTCCTCGAACGCGTCCACGAAGCGGACAGCGGCCTCGATCTCCATGGACTCGTAGCGCCCCTTGAAATAAATGGGCTCGCAGACCGGCGTCTTCCCCTTGTCAAGGTCCCGGACGTAGGCGATGATGCCCTCCGGCTCGTGGAAGGACGCCCGCTCCTCCTCCCCCTCGCGCCTGTTCTCGTAATACAGGGTAAGGCCGGGATTCAGGTAGGCTGTCTCGTGGAGGCGGGACTTCAGCCAGTCGTCGCGGAACCGGGTGCGCTCAAATATGGTGTCGTCCGGAAGGAAGCGGATCTCCGTCCCCGTGACGCGCGACCGGCCGACCGACGGGAGCAGCCCGTTCTCCAGCCTGGTCGTGGGCTTCCCGTACGCGTAGGTGTCCTGGTAGATGTTCCCCCCGCGGGAGACCCTGATGCAGAGCTTCTTTGAAAGCGCGTTGACGACGGAGGAGCCCACGCCGTGCAGGCCGCCGCTCGTCTTGTACGCGTTATTGTCAAACTTTCCTCCCGCGTGCAGCGTCGTCATGACAACGCGTTCCGCGGACACGCCCATCTTGTGCATCTCGACCGGGATGCCGCGGCCGTTGTCCTCCACCGTGCAGGAGCCGTCCGCCTGCAGGGTCACCCTGATCTCGCTGCAGTGCCCCGCCAGGTGCTCGTCCACGGAGTTGTCCATGATCTCATAGATCAGGTGGTTCAGTCCCCTGGAGCCCACGCCGCCGATATACATGCCGGGACGCTTGCGGACCGCCTCAAGTCCCTCCAGTACGGTGATGCTGTCCGCATTATACTGTGTTTTTGCCATGAAACCCCTCCATATCTTGCAGAATCCGACACCATATTATAGCAGAGAAGCTTTTCGGATTGCAATGCAATTCTGCCCGGAAGCAGAACAAATGTTTGCCTCCGGACCTGCCGCTTAAGAAGCAGGGCCTTCTCCCGCTGAGATAAAAAGCCCCGGCTCCGGGCGGCCTCCTTAACAGGGGACCGTCCGGCCCGGGGCAAAAAAGAGCAAAAAAAGAGAGCAGATGACGGGAATCGAACCCGCGTCACAAGCTTGGGAAGCTTGTGTTCTGCCATTGAACCACATCTGCACGGAAGTTATTATACTAGAAAAACGCGGTAAAGTAAATCATGTGTTAAAAAAAATACAGGAGACGGCTTCCCGGCAGAGGACCACCGCGGCTGCCTCCCGGAAAATGACATGCCTCCCGTTGCCCTTCCGGGCAGGGGAGGCATGAATGCGTCATACGGAATTACTTCGTGTAATCGTAGAAGCCTCTGCCGGTCTTCTTTCCGAGCAGGCCGCCGCGGACCATCTTCTTTAACAGCGGGTTCGGACGGTACTTGGAATCCAGGGTCTCGTTGTAGAGGACGTTCATGACCTCCAGGCAGACGTCAAGGCCGATCAGGTCGCCCAGTGCCAGCGGGCCCATCGGGTGGTTCGCGCCGAACTTCATCGCCTTGTCGACGTCCTCGACGGAAGCAAGGCCCTCAGCGTAAATGCTGATGCCCTCGTTGATCATCGGGATCAGGATACGGTTGACGACGAAGCCCGGGCCCTCCTGCACGAGGACCGGATCCTTGCCGATCTCAAGCGCGGTCTGCCACACGAAATCGGTCAGCTCCTGCGGCGTAAGGATGCCGGGAATGACCTCGATCAGCTTCATGACCGGCGCCGGGTTGAAGAAGTGCATGCCGACCAGCGGGCGCTTGATGCTGCTCATGAGCTCCGTAACGGAGAGGGAGGATGTGTTGGTGGTGAACTTTGTCTCCGGGCTGCAGATCTCGTCAAGCTTCTGGAAAACAGCCTTCTTCGCGTCCATATCCTCAAGCGCGCTCTCGACGACCAGGTCCGCGTCAGCCGCGATCTCAAGTCCGCCGTAGCTCACATGGCTGCAGATCTCATCCATGCGCTCCTGGGTGATCTTGCCCCTCTTGACCAGACGCGCGATGCTCTTCTCGAATTTTGCCTTCTTGCCTTCCGGATCCTTTCCGGTCACGATGCACATCTTGACATCGTCGCCGTGCTCTGCAAAAACCTGGGCTACGCCCATACCCATAAGACCAGTACCAACAACCGCTACCTTCATAGTTCTCTCCTTTATTCCTGTAAGATTGATTGTTAATTCTTTAATGTTAAATTCTTAACGATCAGGCATATTATACCACTTGTGAATATATTATCAACCCTTTTTGAATAAAAACGCAAATTTTTATAGAGCCGTCCGATCATTTCAATAGAAAACGTCTATGGTACCTGCCTTAGGAAAGCTCTGAGCGGAAGCTGCCTGCAGAAAGCTTCCTGTGGGATCTGCCTGCATCGTCCCCGTATTCAGAAGGAAAGCTCCGCCATGACCTCGGAGATCTCAGGCTTCCGGGTGATCAGGCCCTCGTCGTACATCCAGTCGATATTCTCCTGCCAGCAGGCCTCCGTCTGCGAAAGGAACGGCGCGTCCTCCGTCTCCATCAGCGGGATCAGCACCGCGGCGCTCTTCGCCTCGACCGCGGGGCTCAGCGGGAAATTCTCCTCGTTCTGGTTGTCAAGAAGGATCTTCAGCGTGGCGTCCGGATCGCTCTTAAAGTCGTCGAAGCCCTTCTTCGAAGCCCTGAGGAAGCCCTCGAGGACCTCCGGCTCCGCGTCGATCATCTTCGTGTTCGCGAGGAAGCAGACCTCATAGAAATTCGGGATGCCGTAGTCGGTAAGCTCCATGTAGTCCACCTCGAAGCCCTCCTCCTCGAGCTGCGGCACCTCATGGTTCACAAGGCAGCCGATGGTCGCGTCG
>CACXDR010000208.1 GCA_902766415.1 uncultured Lachnospiraceae bacterium | reverse complement strand
TACCTTGAGCACGGGAAGCTCCGTTTCCCGGAGACGAAGGAGCCTGTCGTCAGCATCGTCATCCCGGTCTACAACCAGATCGGGTACACGTACGCCTGCCTCGTGTCCATCCTGGAGCACACGAAGGACATCCCCTACGAGGTCATCATCGCGGACGATGTCAGCACGGACGCGACGAAGGTCCTGGACCACTTCGCGGAGGGGCTCGTCATAAGCCGCAATACGGTGAACCAGGGCTTCCTCAGGAACTGCAACCAGGCGGCGGCGAAGGCGAGGGGCGAGTTCATCTTTTTCCTGAACAACGATACGAAGGTCACGGAGGGGTGGCTCGACTGGCTGCTCCGCCTGATCCGGTCAGACCGGAGCATCGGCATGGTTGGCTCCAAGCTCGTCTACCCGGACGGCCGTCTCCAGGAGGCAGGCGGCATCATCTGGAGCGACGGCTCCGGCTGGAACTACGGGCGGCTTCAGGACCCGGACCTCCCGGAATTCAACTATGTGAAGGACGTCGACTACATGTCCGGCGCCGCGATCATGATCCGGAAGAGCCTCTGGGACGAGATCGGCGGCTTCGACGAGCGCTACGCCCCCGCCTACTGCGAGGACAGCGACCTCGCGTTCGAGGTGCGGAAGCACGGGTACCGCGTGGTCTACCAGCCGAAGTCCGTGGTCATCCACTTCGAGGGCGTCTCGAACGGGACGGACGTGCAGGGCACCGGGCTCAAGCGCTACCAGGTCGAGAACACGGAGAAGCTGAAGGAGAAGTGGAAGGAGGAGCTGAAGCGGCAGTTCGAGAACGACGGAAATCCCGATCCCTTCCGCGCGAGAGAGCGGAGCGGCGGGAAGAAGATCATCCTCGTGGTGGACCACTACGTCCCGACCTTTGACCGGGACGCGGGCTCCCGCACGACCTGGCAGTACCTCCAGATGTTCGTGAAGAAGGGGTACCAGGTGAAATTCCTGGGCGACAACTTTGCCTGCGAGGAACCGTACACCACGGCGCTCACGCAGCTCGGCATCGAGGTCCTGTACGGGCAGGCGATGCAGGCGGGCATCTGGGAGTGGATCGAGCGGCACGCGCACGACCTGCACCTTGTCTACCTGAACCGTCCGCACATCGCCTCGAAATATATCGACTTTATCCAGTCGAGGACGCACCTCAAGGTCATCTACTACGGGCACGACCTCCATTTCCTCCGCGAGCGGAGGGAGTATGAGCTCACCGGGGACCGGAAGCTCCGCGAATCCTCGGAGTACTGGAAGACGGTCGAGCTGTCGCTCATGCATAAGGCGGACATGTCCTACTATCCGTCTGAGACCGAGTGCGAGGCGATCCATCGCGTAGACCGGAGCATCCCGGTCAAGGCCATCACGGCCTACCTCTGGGACAGCTTCCCGGAGGACACGGACAGGGACTTTGAAAAACGCGAGGGACTGCTCTTTGTCGGCGGCTTCGCGCATCCGCCGAACGCGGACGCGGTCATATGGTTCGTCCGGGAGGTCTGGCCGAAGCTCCGGGCAGACCGCGCGGCGGCAGGAAAGCCCGCGGTGGATTTCTACATCGTCGGGTCCCGCGCGCCGGAGGAGATCCGCGCGCTTGACGACCCGGAAAACGGCGTGGTCGTGAAGGGCTTCGTCACGGACGAGGAGCTCCGGGCGCTTTACAACAACTGCAGGATCGTCGTAGTCCCGCTCCGCTACGGCGCGGGCGTGAAGGGCAAGGTCATCGAGGCGCTCTACTACGGCGCGCCGGTCATCACCACGGGCGTCGGGGCGGAGGGCATTCCGGAGGCGGAGACCGTCATGGAGATCGCGGACCGCCCGGACGCGTTCGCTGACCGCGTGAACGCGCTTTACGACGACACGGCGGCGCTTTCTGAGATGCAGGAGAAGGCGGAGCGGTACATCCGCTCTCACAACAGCCTGGAGGCCGCCTGGCACGTGATCGAGGACGATTTCTGATAATACCCGGGGCAGGCGCCGCGCGGCGCCCGCCCCGGAGGCGCGGACCGGGACAGGCGGCGGAATTTGCGGAAAACTCCGGCAAATACCGCTTGCATGTCCGGGTGATTTGCGGTACAATGCATTTTGTCGATGCGGTCAGGTGTCTGGCCGCGTCATTTAGGGGGCGTAGCTCAGCTGGGAGAGCACCACGTTCGCAACGTGGGGGTCAAGGGTTCGAATCCCTCCGTCTCCATGCATGATCCGAATCTGGTGCAAACCGGATTCGGGTCTTTTCGTTTTCAAGGATTTTTTCGGAGGACTTATGTTCTTTTTCATCGGGATGCATACCACCAGGAAGGAATGCGGCGTGGAGGGGTACCATACCTGCACGCGCTGCGGCCATGTGGGCGACTGGAAGCTGATCAAGGAAACGACCTGGCTCATCCTTCTCCTCATACCGATCCCCGTCCGCGTGCGCTACTACAGCATGTGCGAGGGCTGCGGCGGGACCGCGGAGATGACGAAAGAGGAATTCTATGGGAAACACTGAGAAAAAGCCGGCAGCGGAGGAGCTGGAAAGCATCCTCGGCGCGGCCAGGATCATGATCTTCTGGAAGGACCGCGAGCGCCGTTTTGTCGGCGCGAACCAGGCCTTCCTGGATTACTACGGCTTTTCCTCGCTGGACGACATCATAGGGAAGACGGACGAGGACATGGGATGGCACCCGGAGCCGGAGGATTACCGGAACGACGAGATCCGTGTCCTGACCTTCGGGGAGAGCACGGTCCGCGTCCCCGGAAAGTGCATGGTGCGCGGCGAGGAGCGGCGCATCGTCGCAAGCAAGCGCCCGCGCTATGAGAACGGCAGGATCGTGGGGCTCGTCGGCAGCTTCGAGGACGTCACGGAGGATTACCTCCGCGAGAAGGAGCGGAAGCGCGCCTCCATGGAGAAGTCGGACTTCCTGATCCGCGTGAGCCATGACATGCGGACGCCCCTCACGGCGATCACCGGGCTCGCGGAGCTCGGCATGCACCAGAATCCGGATTCCCGCGACGCCGTATATTTTGACAAGATCCTGCAGAGCGCGGACTACATGCTGAAGCTTGTGAACAACATCCTGGACTACCAGACGCTTGAGACGAAGCGGGTCAGGCCGGAGGTCCGGGTCTTCATGATCAGCGACGTCATCAACATCGTCGAGACGATGATCCGTCCGGCGGCGGAGACGAGGCAGATGCGGTTCTCCGTGTTCCGCGATATGGCGGCGGACCGCCTGGTCGTAAAGCAGGACGTCCACCGTATCGAGCAGGTGCTGACGAACGTCCTGAACAACGCGGTCAAGTACACCGCGCTTGGCGGGAGCGTCGTCTGGCGCACGGAGATCGAAGAGGACGGGGACACGGTCTGGGTCACGCATACCGTCACGGACAACGGGGAAGGGATCAGCCCGGAATTCATGCCCCACCTTTACGAGAGCTTTTCGCAGAACCAGAGGCGGTTAAGCCGCTACGAATCGGGCACGGGCCTGGGGCTTGCCATCGCGAAGCGCGCCCTGGACCTGATGGGCGGGACCATCAGCTGCGAGTCCGAGCTGGGGAAGGGCACCACCTTCCGCATCCGGATCCCGCATGAAAGGGCCTCGGAGCAGGAGGCAGCGGCGTTCCGGAGGAAGCGGCAGCGCGGCGACAGGTTCCTGCCGGAGCCGTTTTCCGGGAAGCATATCCTGGTCGCGGACAATAACCGCGAATCGGCGGAGATCCTGATCCGCGCGCTTGAGGTGCGCGGCGCCTCCGCGGAGTACGCGCCCGACGGCGCGGTCGCCTGCGTAAAGGCGGGCACCGGCGCCTTCGACCTGGTCCTCATGGGCCTCCGGATGCCGGTGATGAACGGCTTTGAAAGCACGGTGCGCATCCGGAAGCAGTTCCCGGACCTTCCCGTGATCGGGCTCCAGAGGCGCGAGCGCGCTTCGGAGATCCGGCGCGCGGAGGAGGCGGGCATGCGCTGCTGCTTCTCCGTGAACGACCCGAAGCTTTTTGACCGGATCCTTGAAGAGATGAACGGGGGAGGAACGCGGGAATGACGCGGAAGACTGCGGAGGACAGCAGCAGAGTGGCACGGGAGACTGCGGGCAGCAAAGGCATGATGCATACGTTTGCCGTCTGCGCGTACGGGGAGTCCCCGTACCTTGAGGCCTGCCTTAAGTCCCTGAAGGCGCAGACGGTCCCGTCGGAGATCCTGATCTGCACTTCGACGCCGTCCGCCTTCCTTGACCGCCTTTCCGGAAAGTACGGGATCCCGGTGAAGGTCCGGAAGGGCACGCCGGGGATCGGCCCTGACTGGAATTTCGCGTTTGATGCCGCCGGAGGGCGGTATGTGACGCTTGCACATCAGGACGACATCTACGGGAAACGCTATACCGAGACGCTGGAACGAGCCGCCGCGGCGTGGCCGGACATGACGATCTTCACCACGGCGTCCGTCACGATCAAGAACGGCAGGCCCGCGCGGGCGGGGCTTCCGGAGCTCGTGAAGCTCCTTCTCCGCATGCCGTTAAGGCTGAAGGCGCTTTCGCATCTTTCCTTCGTCAAGCGCCTCGCGCTTTCCTTCGGGAACCCGGTGATCTGCCCGTCCTGCGCCTATTTAAAGGAAGCGTTCGGCAGCGCCCCGTTCGCGGAGGACAGGAAATTCGTCCTGGACTGGCAGCTTCTGTACGACGCCGCCTTAAGGCCGGGCCGGCTGGTATGCGAGGAACGGCCGCTGATCCTTTACCGTGTCCATAAGGACGCGGCTACGGCGAAATGCATCGGGGACCACGTGCGGGAGGCGGAGGAGGAAGAGATGTTCCGCCGGATCTGGCCTGCGCGGATCGCGGACCTGATACTGCATTTTTACAGGAGATCCTATGAGGCTTACGAGGAGAACTGAGAGAATACTGTTTCTCTGCGCGCTGCTTTTGATCGCATGCGCGTGCTTTCTCCTGTCCGCGGACGGATTCTTCGCGGAGCAGTTCGGGGATTTCAGGACCTGGCACATGCTGGCGGAGCTCGCGGTACTGATCGTGTTCCTTGAGGCGGCAGGCCTTCTGGCCAGGGACCGGAGAACGCGCGCCGGGCTCCTCCTTTTTATTTCCGCCGCGTTTCTCTGGATCCACCGGAGCTTTGCCGCGGTGATCGTTTCCGGGGCTTATCTCTGTCTTCTCGGGGTCCTCGGCGAGACGCTCCTGGTCCCCGCGCGGCGGGGGGCAGCCGGGCTCCGTATCCCGGGATACTTAAGGGCCGCGGAGGACCTTCTCACAGGCTGCGCCGCGGAAATGATCCTTACCGCCTTTCTTTCGGGCGTGCACATGGGCGGCGCGGGAATGCTGAAAAAGGCTCTGGCGCTTCTCCTTGTCACGGGCCTTCTCGTGTTCCTTCTTTTCCGCAGCCTGGGCCTGGTCCCGTTCTGGCCGGAGGAGCTCCCGCCGGACCGGGCGCATGCGCCGGGCGCGGCGCGCCTTTCCGCGGACGGCGGGGCGCGGGAGGAACGGACGGACCGCGCGGTCCGGCTCCTGATCCTTGCCCTCCTGCTTCTCGAGGCTGGGCGCATGAACATCACCCTCGACTATGATTCCGTGCATTACGGGCTCCGCTCGCTTTATGTCCTTGATAACGGCGGCGGCGTGTTCGAGAACCTGGGCTCCGTGAATCAGGTCTATTTCTATCCGAAGGGGCTTGAGTTCCTCACGCTTCCTCTGTGCGGGACGCCGACCTACGGCTTCGTCATCGGCGTTTCCTTCTGGGCCGGAGTCCTTACGGTCCTTCTTGTCCGCGGGATGGCGGACAGCGCGGCCGGGCCGCGCGCGGGGAGGAACGCGGCGCTCGCGGCTGCGTGCATTCCCGGGATCATGAACATGTCCGTATCGGCAAAGACCGACATGGTCACGCTGTTTTTCCAGCTTGCGTTCGCGGCGGAGATGCTGCGCATCATCCGCGCGGACAGTAAAGACACGGTCTCGAACAGCCTTGCCGCGGGGGCAGGCTTCCTGCTCCTCACGCTTACCCTGAAGCCCACGGCGCTCGTGTTTTCCGGCGTCCTTTTTATCGCCGCGTTTCTTTACCTTGCGGTGTATGAAAGGCGCTTCGCGGCGGCGGTCCCGGGCATGGCGCGGTTCCTTCCGCTGCCTGTCCTTCCGGCAGCCGCCTTCGCGGGCGTGACGCTGCGGACCCTGCACCTTACCGGGTATCCGTTCGTCTCGGTCTTCACCGGGATCTGGGAACGGCTCGGCATGCACGGGCATTATCCCATGAAAGCGCAGTCCATTCCGAACGCGCTCTCGGGGCTTCATGCCGGGGCGCTTTTCAGGCATGCCCTGGAACGGCTTTCCTGGATCTTCCTCGCGCCGGCGGGGGACGAGGCGCTCCACGTCCTGATCGCGTGGGGGTCGCCGCTTTTCCCGGTGCTGCTTCTTGCCTGCGCCGCGGGACTTTCCGGAACGCGCGGGGGGAAGCGCGGGAAGGCGGAAGGGAAAAAAGCGGAGCCCGGGCCGGCAGAAGAGGGGAAGGATGGGGCAGGGCTTCTCAGGTATCTTTACCTGACCCTCGGCCTCCTTCTTCTGTTCGACGGCGTTTCGCTGGTCCTCCTTTACCAGGTGGACGGAAACTACTATATGCTGACCTACGCGCTCGCGGCCCTGACGGCGGCGGCCGCGTGGGAAAGGAAGGGAGGAGCCTCGCTCCTCAGGGCGGCATCGCCCGCGCTGCTTTTCGGGATCTTCATGACCTGCCTCACGAACTGGGCGGGCGCGCGCGGGTTCACCGAGCCCAGGCTTCTTCACTACGGCTTTTACGACCACGTCTCGGACAACCGGGACTATATGATCTTAAGCGCGAAGGAACCGATCTACAGGTACCTCGCCAACGCGCCGCGCATCCGCCTGCTCGCCATGGGGGAGGAGCCGGAGTGCTACCTTTATCCGTGCCGGGCGGAAAGCTACACGGACCTTGAGGGAAGCGGCGGCAACGTCGGCATCGTGAAGACGCTGAACGAGTTCAAGGATTATCTCGAGTACGCGGGGATCGGCTACCTCTACACGGAGGACGGGTTCCTCGAAAGCCACGCGCGCGCCGCCGAGATCATCCGGTACATGAACGAGGACGGCAGCATCACGACGGTCATCACGCAGGAGGGAAACACGCTTTATGAATACCACGCGGGGATCCGTGACTGAAAAAAGAATCGTCAGGGCAGCACAGCTCGCGAGGCTCGAACGGCAGAACGGGATCCTGAAGGATCTCGCGGTCCTGACGCTGCTGACGGGCTGGGCCTTTTTCGTGAACCGCGGGCTGCGCATGTCGGGCTACTATATGGACGACCTCTACATGTGGTCCTGCTGGGGGGAGCAGAGCTTTCTCGAGTATGTCTTCCCGGTCGGGTCCACAAGGTGCCGCTTCGTCTACTGGCTCGCAGCCTGGGCGGAGCTCCTTCTCATCGGGAACCACATCGAGTGGGTGGTGCCGCTGAACATCCTCCTGAACGCGGGGCTCGCGGCTTTTCTCTATTTCTTCGCGAAGCGCCTTGCGATGAGCCGGGGCGTCGGCTTCGCGGCGGGGGTCCTGTTCCTTTCCTCCCGCTTTGCCTACTATCAGGCCGGCCAGCTGCTCGGCCTCATGGAGACCATGGGCATTTTCTTCGCCCTCCTCACGGCCCTCTTCCTGAAGGAGTACCTTGACGAGGACGAGGAAGGGCGGTGCATGCTCCTGTTCGGCACAGGCCTCCTTTTCTGGTTCCTGAACTGCTTTACGCACGAGCGCTACATGGTGCTTCTTCCCATGTTTTATTTCGCGCTGGCCGTGAAGCGCGACCGGAAGCCGCTCCGGTGGATCCTTCCGGCGGCATCCCTCGCGGCGGTGCTCCTGATCCGCTTCCTGATGATCGGGACGCTTTCCCCGGCGGGGACCGGCGGCACGAACGTCGCGGAGACCATCACGAAGCGCGGCGTTATCGTGAACTTCCTGGTCGAGGCGGCCTACGCGTGCGGCTTCAACTTCGGGCCGGAGCATCTGTGCGGGCTTCCGTGGCAGGACACGCCGTTTGCCATGAAGATCGTGATCCTCCTCCTGAACGCCGCGCTGGCCGTGCTGTTCTGCGTCCTCCTGTACACGGTATGGGAGCGGCGGAGGTTCGGGCTCCCGGTCTTCCCGGTGCTGCGCGACCTGGTGTTCTTCCTCGGCTTCGCGGTCGGGTGCGCGGCGTCGTCCGCGGTGACCATCCGCGTCGAGATGCGCTGGGTCTACGTGGTCTACGCGTTCAAGCTTCTTCTGTTCGCGCGGCTCGTCGGCGCCTGCCGCGAAACGCGGATCGCGAGGCAGGCGGACAGGACGGCGGGGGACCGCTACAGGATCTCGGACCGCTTTCCTGCCATCCTGATCGCGCTGATCACGCTTTTCACGGTGTTCACGCAGCTTGAATACAGGAAATTCTGGCCGAAGATATATCTTTTCCCGAACCAGGCGCGCTATAATTCCCTTGCCGACGAGACCTACGGGAAATACGGGAAGGACATCCTCGGGAAGGAGATCATCATCATCGGCAACATGTACGAGATGAGCGATTTCACCGCGGAGACGTTCTTCAAGACCTTCGACCCGGAGCGCACCGGGCAGGGGACCACCGTGCGGCACGTGGATTCCATCCTTGATTTCGGGCAGGTCACGGACAGCATGCTTATCTTAAAGGAAGACCCGGCAAACGATGCCTTCACGGACGCGACGGACCTGGTCCGTTCCCTGAAGCTCGGGATCGACTACGGCTATTACCGCGACGGGTGGATGGACGAGCACGCGAAGATCCGCGTCATGACCGGCCGGACCGGGGACATCCGGATGGAGATGATGTATCCCGGCAACCTCACGGGGCGGGAGACCGTCTCCATCAAAAAGGACGGGAAGACGGTCATCTGGCCGCTGACCTCGAACATTTCTGAATATACGGTCCACGGGGAGCCGTACAGGATCACGGAGCTTGAATTCACGCAGAATTTCCATGTGGAGCCCGCCGCGGAGCAGCGCGGCGAGGACCGCCTGGCGCTGATCATGACCTTCATCACGGACTGAGGACCGGAGAGAGCATAAGGAACAGGGAAGGAGGAACGGACAGTGAAAAAGATCATAGCGCTTCTTTCGCCGTTCTACGGCTTCCTGTTCCTGACCGCGTACATCAGGAGCGCGACGGTGAACGTGGTCTACACCGACTACATGCGCCTCGTGAACTCCTACCTTGAAAACGTGTGGAGCTTCGCGCCCTACATGCACGGCGACATCCTCACGAGGATCCCGGTCAACTACCTTGAGAGGATCATCAACGTCACGCTCTTCAGCTACAGCACGACGTTCGACATGATGCTCGGCGCGGCAGGCCTCGCGTTTTCGGCGGCAGTCGCGGCGCGCTGGTGCCTGGAAAAGGAGCTTCCGGTGCGGACCATGCTCCTCGTACAGGTAGTCATTTTTTCGCTGAACAAGTGGGAAATGCTGACGAACGGCTCCGGGTGGGTCCACTTCGCGGCCTTCGGGCTTTTCTGGTACCACTACATGGTCTGGGACCGCGCGGCGTCGTCGGAGTGCGGGGGCCTGCCCGCCCTGAGGGGCGATGCCTCAAGACTCCTGATCCTTCCGCCGGTCATCATCCTTCTTTTCGCGGGCCCCTACTGCGCGGTCTACGCGGTGACGCTCCTGATCGGCGAGGCCTTCTCGGTGATCGTCATGAAGCGCGGGAGGGCGGCAGCGGCGAAGCGTTCGCTCGCGGTGCTGGTCCCGCTGCTTCTCTACATCGCGAGCCGGTCGGCCGCGGTCGAGGAGCGCGCAGGCGCCACGACGGAATCCATCGTGACGGTGGCGGGGCGTTCCCCGATGCTGCTTCCTGAGTTTTTCGTCCGTTCCTTCGCCTCCATGGCGGTCGGCGGCGAGGCGGCGGAGTACCTGAAGCTTTCCGGGGGGATGCTCACGGCACTCGGGAGCATCGTCCTCCTTCTTTACGCCGCCGCGTTTTTCCTGAACTTCCGGCAGAGGCTCTATATGCGGACCACGTTCCCGCTCCTTCTCCTCACGGCAGGGTTCCTGAACCATGTGCTGATCACGGCGTCGCGCTGGATCTTCCTGGATCCCTCGTACGGGATGAGCTCGAGATACGCGCTGCAGTACCAGATCGGGATCGTGGGGATCCTCGTGACCTTCGCGGTATCCGCGCAGGAGGACGGGCTCCGGGTAAGCACGGGGAATGTCCCGGAGACTGCGGAAGGGCAGGACGGACCGCGGGACGCCGGGCGGCGCGCGGAAAAGCGTGTGGTCAGCAGGCGGGTGCTCCGCGGGCTTACGGTTTTTTCCGCGGTGCTCATCCTTGCCGGGAACCTGGTCACGACGGCGCGGGAGATCCACATGGCGCCGTACCGGCAGGAGCGGTTCCTGCTGATGCGCGAGACCGC
>CACXDR010000207.1 GCA_902766415.1 uncultured Lachnospiraceae bacterium | reverse complement strand
TCCTTCGTGATGACCGGCTGGGGCGGGAAGTCCGCGACCTGCTCCTTCAGGTTCACGCGCTTCGCAACGCGGTCGATGAACGGAACCATGATGTGGATCCCGGCATCCCAGGTCGAATGGTACTTTCCGAGGCGCTCGATGACGACTGCCTGCGCCTGCGGGACGATGCGGATGCAGTTGATGATGATGATCACGGCCAACAGTAAAAGAAATAAAACCGGCATGATAAACCTCCTTTTTCAGATAAGCCCCTCTTTCCAGACGGGCTCTGTTTACTCATTCAGGCTCTGCTTTTCCGGGAAACGCCCTGCTTTCCCGGAAGCGCCCTGCTTTTCCTGGCAGATTCTGCTTTCTCAGAATCTTCCTCTCAGCAGGTCCCATAAAGTGCCGAGGCCGTCGTCCGCGCTGCCCGCGCCGCGGCCCCCCGCTCCCTGCTTCCGCTGCCTCACGTTCTCGCGGAGCAGCTCACCGATCTTTCCTGTCTTCAGGTCCGCCATATGCGGCTTCCGGAAGGTCCCGTCCTTCCCGTGCCCGCTGCTTTCCGGGTCATTATGGTAGGAGCAGTTCTCCTCCCCCTCCGGATGCCTGCGGTTCAGGAACGTGAACGCCCGGTCATTCCCGTGGAACTCGCAGTTCACGTCCGGGGCCGAATGCGCCTTGTTAAGGTAGACGCCCTCGGGCAGGTAGACCGGCGACGAACGGATCCGTTTGCAGACCGGGCAGAAATTGCCCGCTCCAAGCTCAGTGTCACAGATCGGACAGATCTTCACGGCCGGTACCTCCTCTCCAATGATGGGAGGCTGCCGGATTAAGCGATGTCCTGATCGGCTTAATGCGGCAGCCCCGCCTTGCTCTGTTTTTGTATCAGTTACCCTTTCCCGGTCCCCTTTTTACGCCATCTCCGCTTCCTTTACGGCGAGCAGGTGCTCGACGCTGACAAGCTTCACGCAGAGCGTGAAGAGCTCCGCGGCGGTCTTAAGGTCCTCAAGGCTCGGGAACGACGGGGCGACGCGGATGTTCCTGTCACGCGGGTCCTTGCCGCCGGGGAACGTGGCGCCTGCCGGCGTCATGGCGACTCCGGCCTTCGCGCAGCGGAGGACGACCTGCTTCGCGCAGCCGTCCATCGTGTCGAAGGAAATGAAATACCCGCCCTTCGGGCTGGTCCAGGTGCCGATGCCGAGTCCGCCGAGCTCCCTTTCAAAGGTATCCTCGAGAAGCTCGAACTTCGGACGGAGGATGTCGGCGTGCTTCCGCATATGCTCCACCATCCCGTGGATGTTCTTGAAGAAGCGTACATGGCGGAGCTGGTTCACCTTGTCGTGGCCGATCGTCTGGTTCATCAGCTGGCGCCGGATGTCCTCAAGGTTGTTTAAGGATGCCGCCATGGCGGCGATGCCGGAGCCGGGGAAGCTGACCTTCGAGGTCGACGCGAACTTGTACACCAGGTCGGGATTGCCCGCGCGCTTGCACTCCGCGAGGATCTCGATGATGCTGTCCTGGTCGTGATCGTAAAGGTGATGGATGGTGTAGGCGTTGTCCCAGTAGATGCGGAAATCCTTCGCGGCGGGCTTAAGGCGCGCAAAGCGGCGGACGGTCTCGTCGGAATAGGAGTTGCCCGTCGGGTTCGAATACTTCGGGACACACCAGATGCCCTTGATGGCCTCATCCTCGGCAACGAGCTTCTCGACCATGTCCATGTCGGGACCGGTCTCCAGCATGGGGACCGGGACGTTCTCGATCCCGAAATACTCCGTGATGCGGAAGTGGCGGTCATAGCCCGGGACCACGCAGAGGAACTTGACCTTGTCAAGGCGGCACCACGGTGTGCTGCCCATGACGCCGTGCGTGTAGGACCTGGAGATCTGGTCGTACATGACGTTCAGGCTGGAGTTGCCGTAGATGATGATGTGGTCATACTGGACCTCCATCATGTCTCCCAGCAGCTCGAGCGCCTCCGGAATGCCGTCAAGGACGCCGTAATTCCTGACGTCGACGCCGTCCTCGCTGGTCATGTCGGATTCGCTGCTGAGGACGTCCATCATGCCCATGGAGAGGTCCAGCTGCTCCACGCAGGGCTTTCCTCTGCTCATGTTGAGATTCAGGCCGCGTGCCTGCATCTCCTTATACTGCTTCTTCAGGTCCTTCAGCAGTGCTTCAAGCTCTTCTTTTGTGAGTTCCGGATATGGCTTCATCTGCAGTGCTCCTTTCACAAAGCCTTTCCGCGCGATTTAGCGCGGTATTTGATAACAGTACTGATTTTCAAGATTTTACCATCCCGGAGCCGGTTTGGCAACTTGCTTCCGGAAATGGCTTTCCCCGGCCGTCAGCGTCTTTCCGGGATGACCTCCAGCCAGTACCCGTCCGGGTCCTGGATAAAGTAGATGCCCATACTGTGGTTCTCGAAGCAGATGCAGCCCATCTCCTCGTGCAGCCTGTGCGCCGCTTCGAAGTCGTCGACCTTGAACGCCAGGTGGAACTCCTCCTCGCCGATATCGTATTTTTCCGGATGGTCCCGGAGCCAGGTGAGCTCAAGCTCGAACTCCGCGTTTTCGTTCGAGACGTATACGATGATAAAGGAACCGTCGGCTGCCGTCTTCCTTCTTGCCTCCTTAAGGCCGAGCGCCTTTTCATAGAACGCGAGCGAACGGTCAAGATCCTGCACGTTGTAGTTTTCATGGACCATACGGAATTTCATAGGTATCTCCTTTCATGGCGGACCCCTGCCTGATCTCAGGACAGGTGCCCGTGTTTCATGGCTGCCGCCCCGTTTTCCGGGCGGATGCCCGGGTTTGACATCTTAACTTGACAATGCCGCCTGCATTTGTCAGAATGGTTCACATGACGATATCAGAACTTTTTCTTCTTGCCGCCGGCCTTTCCATGGACGCCTTCGCCGTTTCTGTCTGCAAGGGTCTTGCCGCGCGGGAGGCCGTGCTGCGGAAGGCCGCGGCCGCAGGCCTCTGGTTCGGCGGGTTCCAGGCGCTCATGCCCGTCCTCGGGTGGTGCCTCGGCACCCGCTTCACAGCTGT
>CACXDR010000206.1 GCA_902766415.1 uncultured Lachnospiraceae bacterium | reverse complement strand
CTTGCCGGTAGCGCCGTGGCAGATCGCGACCGCCTTTTCCTTGCGGGCGATCTCGACAAGCTTCTTCGCGATGAGGGGACGCGCCATGCTCGTGCCGAGCAGATACTTGTGCTCATAGACGGCGCCCGCCTGGACGCACGGCATGATGTACTCCTCGGCGAATTCGTCGTTGACGTCGAGAACATAGAGCTTCGACGCGCCGGAAAGCTTCGCGCGCGCGTCAAGGCCATCGAGCTCGCTGCCCTGGCCGCAGTCGATGCAGCAGCAGATGACGTCATAGTTGAAGTTTTCCTTCAGCCACGGGATGATGGCGGTGGTGTCAAGACCGCCGGAATAGGCAAGTACGACCTTATCTTTCTTCATTTCGGTGCTCCCCTTTCAGAACTTCCTCATTTTTCATAACAAAACAAGGCCTTTGTTAAAAAGGCTTTATAAATATACATCAGCATGGCGCGGAATGCAAGCGGTTTTGAAAGAAAAATGATAAAAACAGGGAAAAAATTTTTGCCGGAAAACCTGATTTTTGTGGTTGAAAAAATATTCAATATCATGTATAGTTATGAAAGTGTAAGATGCATTTCTTTACCCTGGAGCACGGAGCGTGTGATATAATAGCCCGTAAGGCTTTGCCGGACGGAAACGCGCGGAACAGCCGTACCCGCAGGGACTATAATAAAAACCGGAGGAATTAAGCTATGGCACATGATCCTATCGTAATGCAGAAGGCCGAGACCCTGATCGAGGCGCTTCCATATATCCAGAGATTCAACCGCAAGGTCATCGTCGTGAAGTACGGCGGCGCGGCAATGCTGGACGAGAACCTGAAAAAGCAGGTCATCCAGGACGTCGTCCTCCTGAAGCTCGTCGGCTTCAAGCCGGTCATCGTCCACGGCGGCGGCAAGGAGATCTCGAAGTGGGTCGGCAAGGTCGGCAAGGAGGCGAAGTTCGTCAAGGGACTCCGCGTCACTGACGCCGAGACCATGGAGATCGCCGAGATGGTGCTGAGCCGCGTGAACCAGAGCCTGGTCGCTATGGTCAATGCCCTCGGGGTGAAGGCGGTCGGCATCAGCGGCAAGGACGGAGACCTCCTCTGCTGCGAGAAGCGCTACGTGGACGGCGAGGACATCGGCTTTGTCGGCAACGTCACCAAGGCGAACCCGCAGGTCGTGTACGACCTTCTTGAGAAGGATTACCTGCCGATCATCAGCTGCATCGGCTTCGACAAGAACCACGACACCTACAATATCAACGCGGACGATGCCGCCTGTGCCGTGGCGAGCGCCATGAAGGCGGAGAAGCTCGCGTTCATGACGGACGTCGAGGGCGTGTACCGCGACTTCGAGGACAAGGATTCCCTGATCTCCGAGATGACAGTCACCGAGGCCAAGGCGTTCATTGCGGAGGGCAAGGCCGGCGGCGGCATGATCCCGAAGCTTACGAACTGCGTCAACGCGATCGAGGCCGGCGTATCCCGCGTCCATATCCTGGACGGCCGCACGCCGCACTGCCTGCTGCTTGAGATCTTCACGAACAAGGGCATCGGGACTGCGATCAGAAAAGATACGGAGGAGGCATTTGATCATGAGTAACATGCAGAATAAGATCAGCGAAGCCGAGAATGTGCTTTACAAGGCGTACAACCGCTACCAGGTAGTCCTGGACCACGGCCAGGGCGCGAAGCTTTATGACACCGACGGGAACGAGTACATCGATTTCTTTGCCGGCATCGGCGTGGTCGGCCTGGGCTGCCATTATCCGGGCTACGACGAGGCGCTGAAGGCCCAGATCGACAAGATGCTCCACGTCTCCAACATGTTCTATACGGAGCCTGCCGTCAACGCCGGAAAGAAGATCCTCGCTGCCAGCGGCATGGACAAGGTGTTCTTCACGAACTCCGGCACGGAGGCCATCGAGGGCGCGCTGAAGATCGCCCGCCGCTATTCCTATTCGAAAAACAAGGACCATGAGCGCTTCGAGATCATCGCCATGGACCATTCCTTCCACGGACGTTCCATGGGCGCGCTGAGCGTCACCGGAAAGCAGCAGTACCGCGAGCCGTTCGAGCCGCTGATCCCGGGCGTGAAGTTCGCGGAGTTCAACAACCTCGACTCCGTGAAGGCACTGGTCAATGAGCACACCTGCGGCATCATCCTCGAACCGCTGCAGGGCGAGGGCGGAATCTACCCGGGCACGGACGAGTTCCTGAAGGGCGTCAGGGAGATCGCGGACGCGAACGACCTCATCCTGATCTTCGACGAGGTCCAGTGCGGCATGGGACGTACCGGAAAGTACTTCACCTGGCAGCATTCCGGCGTGAAGCCGGACGTCATGTGCGTCGCGAAGGCGATCGGCAACGGCGTCCCGGTCGGCGCGTTCCTGACCTGCGGCAAGGCGAACACCGCCATGGTCCCGGGCGACCACGGCACCACCTACGGCGGCAACCCCTTTGTCTGCGCGGCTGTCGACGCAGTCTTCTCGATCTTCGAGAAGGACGATATCATCGGCCATGTCAATGAGATGGGCGCGTACATAAAGGAGAAGCTCCTTGCCCTGAAGGCGAAGAACCCGCACATCATCGACGTCCGCGGCCGCGGCCTCATGATGGGCGTCGAGTTCGACGCGCCGGTCGCTCCGATCATCGAGAAGGCGCTTCTTAAGGAGAAGCTGATCCTCATCAACGCGGGCGCGAACATTATCCGTATCCTGCCGCCGCTGGTCATCACGAAGGAAGAGGCGGACGAGGCTGTCGCGCGTCTTGAGCGGGCGATGGAGTAAGGAAAGCTGTCGCGCGTCCTGAGCGGGCGATGGAGTAATGACAGGCAAGTCTTAAATTTCGGAAGAGCGGTTGTTGTAAACGACCGCTCTTTTGTATTAGAATAGGAATGCAGGTCCGGCAGCGTTCCGAAAGGGAGGCTGCCTTGAAGAGATTCCTGAAAAAGAGATTTGTGAGAAAAACGGCGGCGCTGGCCGTGCTTCTCGCCGCAGGCTTAAGTGTAAGCCTCCGCGGCGCGGAGGGGCGAAGCATGCCGGAGAGGCTTACCGGGTACGCGGAAGTCCCGGAAACGGAAGGGCTGCCCGACGGAAGCGCGGATGGCCCGGAGACGGAGAAGCTGCCCGGCGGAAGCGCGGATAGCCCGGAGGCAGAGAAGCTGCCGGGCGGAAGCCCGGACAGCCCGGAGGCAGAGAGGCTGTCGGGCGGAAGAGCGGATGGCCAGGATGCGTCGGGAGCCGGCACATGGCCGGCAGCTGCAGGCGGAAGCCCGGACGCGGGAGCGGAGGGTTTTCATGAAGACCCCGTGGAGGAGCCTTCCGGGGGTCCTGTCGTCTACGTGTGCGGCGCTGTCCGCGTGCCTGACGTTTACACATGCGCGGAGGGCAGCCGCGTCGCGGACGCGGTGGAGCTTGCCGGCGGCCTTACGGAGGACGCGGCGCCGTGGCTCCTGAACCTTGCGGACCCGCTGTTCGACGGGATGAAGATCTACGTGCCGCGGACGGACGAGGCGGGGGCTTACCCGGGCTTCATGGGTCCCGGGGACAGAACGGCGGGGAGACAGGCATCGTCCGCCGGAAACGCCGGAGCCGCGGGAAGCGCCGGAGCCGCAGGAAACGCCCGGGCAAAGGCCGCGGGCGGGCCGGACAGCGGGACCGTCGACATCAACCGCGCCACGATGGAGGAGCTCGTCACGCTGCCCGGGATCGGGGAGACGCGGGCCGGGAGCATTATCCGCTACCGCGAGGCGCACGGAGGCTTCCGGACCCCGGAGGACATCATGAAGGTGCCGGGGATCAAGGAAAAGGCCTACGAAAAACTGAAGGAAAAGATCCGGGTCGAATGACCCGGAGGGGGGAAGCGCGGAGGCGGATGCCCCGCGGGTGAATAACGACACGGATCGGAGGATCCGTTTTACCGATAAGTGAGGAGAAATATGCCCAGAGTTCTGGTGGTCGATGATGAAAAACTGATCGTAAAGGGGATCCGGTTCAGCCTTGAGCAGGACGGAATGCAGGTGGACTGCGCGTATGACGGCGAGGAAGCCATCGAGATGGCGCGGAGGACGGAATATGACATGATGCTTCTGGACGTCATGCTGCCGAAGCATGACGGCTACGAGGTAATGCAGACGGTCCGCGAGTTTTCTGAGGTGCCGATCATTATGCTGACGGCGAAGGGCGGGGACATGGACAAGATCCTCGGCCTCGAGTACGGGGCGGATGATTACATCACGAAGCCCTTCAATATCCTGGAGGTGAAGGCGCGCATCAAGGCGATCCTCCGGAGGAACCAGAAGAACCACCAGAAGAAACGGGCGGAGGACCACATGATCACCACGGGGGACCTGAAGCTCGACACCGAGGGACGCCGCGTATTCATCGGCGGGAAGGAGATCAACCTGACCGCGAAAGAGTTCGACATCATGGAGCTCCTGGTCACGAACCCGAACAAGGTGTTCAGCCGTGAAAAGCTCCTGTCCATGATCTGGGGCAAGGAGTCGGGAGACGTCCGCACGGTCGATGTGCACGTCCGGCGGCTCCGCGAGAAGGTCGAGCCTTCGCCGAGCGAGCCGCGCTACGTCCACACGAAGTGGGGCGTCGGCTACTACTTCCGGGTGACGGAATGAATATCAGCGTGATCTCGGTCGGGAGCCTGAAGGAACGGTTCTGGAAGGACGCGGTCTCGGAGTACGCAAAGCGTCTTTCCGGCTACTGCTCCCTGGAGCTCGTGGAGGTGAAGGACGAGAAAACGCCGGACGGGAGCTCGGAGGCGGCGGACGAAAGGATCCGGGAAAAGGAAGGAAAGCGGATCCTCGGAAAGCTTAAGGACCGCTCCTACGCGGTGGTGCTCGACATCCGGGGAAAGAAATATGATTCCGTCGCCTTCTCGAAGGCCCACGAAAGCTGGGAGACGCTTGGCAGAGGCGACATCACCTTCATCATCGGCGGATCGCTCGGGCTTTCCAGGGAGGTCCTGGACCGGGCGGACACGAAGGTCAGCTTTTCGGACATGACGTTCCCGCACCAGCTTATGCGCGTCATCCTCCTCGAGCAGATCTACAGGAGCTACCGGATCAGGAACAGGGAGCCCTACCACAAGTGACAGGGTATGCAAAAGGGGCACTTTCTGCTATAATTCCCTTTATAATGAAGAAACCTAAACATGAAGGAGTATTCCCATGAGTAAAGAAGAGAAGATCGAAGTCCAGGAAGCCCCGGAGCAGCTCGGGGAGGTCTGTATCGCCGACGATGTGGTGACTGTGATCGCGGCGCTTGCGGCGACAGAGGTGGAAGGCGTGGACTGCCTTGCGGGCAATATCACGAACAGCGTGATCGGAAAGATCGGTGTGAAGAACCTTCAGAAGGGCGTCAGGGTCGACGTCACCGAGGAGCACGTCACGGTCGCCCTTTCCGTGATCATCAAATACAGCTACAATATCCCCGAGGTCAGCGCCAAGGTCCAGGACCGCGTCATGAGCGCGATCGAGAACATGACGGGACTTAAGGTCATTGAAGTCAACGTGAAGATCGCGGGCGTGAATATCGAATAAACCTGATGAATATGGCTGCCGCATCAGAGCATGAGAATGGTGCGGCAGCCTTTTCATTGCGGAGACCTGATTTATGAAAGACAGGAACAAAGGCATGGGCGGCACCGCCGCGGCGTACGGGCTTCTTATCGCGCTCGCCATGGTCATGAGCTACGTCGAGGTCCTGATCCCCTTCGACCTGGGGGTGCCTGGCGTGAAGCTCGGGCTTGCGAACCTTGTCACCATGGTCGCGCTGTATTCGCTCGGGGAGCGTCCCGCGCTGGCGGTCTCGCTTCTCAGGATCGTCCTGACCGGATTTACCTTCGGGAACCTCTCCTCCATGCTGTATTCCCTGGCTGG
>CACXDR010000205.1 GCA_902766415.1 uncultured Lachnospiraceae bacterium | reverse complement strand
GACGTTTGCCCAGGGACAGAGCTTTTTATAATCATCGTCAAAAACCACCGTATACGGCGGGCCGCAGCGGTCATTCACATCCATATACAGATGCCGTCCCTTGTTTATCAGGTCATGCGTATCCCAGTCGCTCATGCCGTCTTCAAGCTGATCAAAAATCTCCTTTGTGATCTCATACAGATCATAGTAACCGCAGCCCCCGCGCTCCGCGGTGTATTTTCCGGTCGTCTCATCATAACAGGCTTTCCAGCCGCTGCCTTTTTTGAACTGCATTTCTTCTTCTCCCCAAAACCGGCTTTGTAAATATTGGTTGTACTTATTTACAGAATCAGAATACAATAGCCTCAACTGTAATTCCACCAGTACCGGTGGATCCTGATGAAAGAGGCCTGTATGCGTCCTGCCCGCGATAATAAACCCGATACGATCTCCGTGATCCTGCTCATTTTCGCCGGGGTCCTGACTTATGCCCTGAGCGGAGGTATCCGGGCGAATTTCGGGATCATCATACAGCCGCTCACCATAAGCTCCGGGATCGACTATGCCTCTGTCAGCTTCGTTCTTGGCATCTCCCAGCTTATGTATGGAGCGACACAGCCGCTATGGGGGATGCTTGCCATGAAAAGCTCTGCCCCCCTCGTCCTTTTGTGCGGCATCCCTCTCATGGCAGCAGGCCTGATCATTACCGCTTTTACAAAAAGCGCGGTCATCCTGACGGCTGCTCTCGGGATCATGGTCGGATCCGGGGCCGGGGCGCTCTGCTTTGGTATGGTCATGAGCGCTATCTCTCCGATCCTCGGACCTAAGCGTGCCGCAGCGGCATCCGGTATTTTAAATGCCGGAAGCGGCATCGGAGGCGCGGCACTGTCGCCGGCGATCCAGATGGTAAGCGCGGCGTCCGGGATCAAAACAGCGCTGGTGCTGCTGGCAGTTCCTTTCTTTCTGCTCATCCCTGTCATCCTCTGGATCTGGAAACAGGCCGCATCCGTCCGGGCAGGGCAGAAGGATCTGCCTGCTTCAAAGTCCGGGGACGCCGGCTCTCTTAAGCTGCTTCAGACAGCCTTCAGAACTGCCGATTACCGGCGACTTATGGCAGGATTCTTCACCTGCGGATTCCATATGATCATTGTCCAGACGCATATGGTATCCTACTTTACCTCTCTCGGGATATCTGCGGCCCAGGCTGCATTTGTCTATACCGCCTACGGCATCTTCACAATGATCGGCTCTGTCGCCTCAGGCCTGATGTGCTCCCGTTTTCATCTGAAGCAAGTCCTTGGTTCTCTTTACGGAGTCCGAGCCGCCGCAGTAGTCCTGTTTGTCTTTATCGCTCCCAGGAGCCTGGTGACCATGCTGGTTTTTGCCCTGATCATGGGACTGAGCGGCGACGCCACTGTGACGCCTACTTCCGAGATCGTCAGCAGGCGTTTCGGTGCCGGTGCCATGGGCTTCCTGTTCGGAATTACTTTTGTATGCCACCAGGTCGGTGCCTTCTTAAGCTCCTGGCTGGGAGGAATTTTTATTGAGAAGCTTGGCAGCTACAGATCGATCTGGAGCCTTGATATCGCGCTGTGTCTCTTTGCCTCACTTGTCAGCTTCAGGATCCATGTTATGGAAGGAGAATGATGCCCTTCGGAGCTCCTGCCGGAGGATCCTGAGCGCCGCGGTCTCTTTCCCATTCCAGATCTGCCTTCCGCTTTCATCCTTCTCCGCAAGGAGCCGGTCCAGGAAGCCCTGCTCCGCCGCGATTCTCCGGCTTTCCTCAAAAACCAGTTCAAAAGCCATGCAGCCGTGGGAAATATGGTTGTCAAACCTGGTCCGGCGCGCCGTCCGGGGAACGCAGCGGTGTCCATAAACGCACGCCATCACCTCCGGCGTCAGGTCTTCATTCTCCTCGATCTCCGAAGCGCTTTTCCCGAGCCGCTCTTCCAGCGGGATCTCCGACACGACCCGGAAAATATCCACCTTGTCCGCGTCACGGAGGATCTCCGCGAAGACCTTCGTCTCAGGATCCAGGTCCTCCGGCAGTGTCAGCTTGTTGTGCAGCCGGATCGCGGTCTCGCCGCGTTCCCGCCATCCCTCCGGAAGGCCGTCCGCGGGAAATCTTTCGATCAGGCCCTCCCGGAACAGAAGGTCCGCGCCGAATTCCGCATGATCCACAGACTTCGCGTCAAAAAAGGTCCCATAGCGGCGCACCTGTTCAAAGCGGCCGATGTCGTGCAGGAGGCCAAGGAACCAGGAAAGGTCCAGCGGGGACCCGGCCATGCCGAGGCTCCCGGCGATCCGCCCGCAAAGCTCCGCGACCCGGAACGTGTGCACGATCTTAAGGCGGATCATGGTGTTTTCCGGGTCATACCCGGCGGTATAGGCGCGAAACGCGCTTACTGCTGCTTCCCTGTCGAACATATCCGCTCCACCTTCCCTTCTG
>CACXDR010000204.1 GCA_902766415.1 uncultured Lachnospiraceae bacterium | reverse complement strand
GTGATCGAGTCCTCCCTTGACGATCTCGTCTACAAAAAGGAGGACGACTGGGCGAATTATGTGAAGGGCGTGATCTGGGCCTTCAGGGAGCACGGGTACGCGGCGGACAGCGGCTTCGACTTTGTCTGCTCCGGGACCATCCCGAGCAAGTCCGGCCTTTCTTCAAGCGCGTCCCTCGAGGTCCTGACCGGGACCATCCTGATCGGCCTTTTCGGATTTGAGGCGGACCAGGTAAAGAACGCCCTGTACGGCCAGTACGCGGAGAACAGGTTCGTCGGAATGAACTGCGGGATCATGGACCAGTTCACCTCTGCCATGGGCCGGGAGAACCGGGCCATCTTCCTCAACACGGCGACCCTTGAGTATCGGTACGCGCCGGTGGAGCTCGGCAGCGCGAAGCTTGTGATCGTGAACTCCAACAAGCCGCATGAGCTGACCTCCTCCGCCTACAATGTGCGCCGCCGACAATGCGGGGAGGCGCTTCAGGATCTTCAGAAGGTGCGGGAGATCAGCGCGCTCTGCGAGCTCACGCCGGAGGAGTTCGACGAGGTGAAGGACGTGATCCGGGACGATACCTGCCTGAGAAGGGCAAGGCACGCCGTCACGGAGGAAGCGAGGACCGTGGAGGCGGTACGGCTTCTGGACGCGGGAGACCTTTCCGGTTTCGGGAAACTGATGAACGCTTCGCACGTGTCCCTGAGAGACGATTTCGAGACCTCCTGCTTCGAGACGGACGTTCTGGCGGAGGAGGCCTGGGCCATTCCGGGCGTGATCGGGGCGAGGATCACCGGCGGCGGGTTCGGCGGCTGTACGGTGAATATCGTGGAAGACAGCGCGACAGACAGCTTTATCGAAACCGTGGGGAAGCACTATACCGATCGCACGGGTCTGACTGCAAGCTTTTATGTGGTCTCCATAGGAGGAGGCCCGAGGGAGATCTGAGCCCCCGGACGGCGTTTGTATATTTCCTGATTTCATATTATAATGGACTTCAGCAATTGCGGAGGAGGACCACCTATGAGCTACGCTGATCGTGTATTCATCGAAAACTGCAGGAAGATCCTTAACGAGGGCGTCTGGGACAAGGGCTATGACGTCCGTCCGCGCTGGGAGGACGGGACTCCTGCCTACACGAAAAAGGCGTTCGGGATCGTAAACCGCTATGACATCTCGAAGGAGATGCCGCTCATGACGCTCCGGAAGACCGCATGGAAGAACGCGATCGACGAGATCCTCTGGATCTGGCAGAAGAAGTCTAACAACGTCCATGACCTGCACAGCCATATCTGGGACGCCTGGGCGGATGAGAACGGCACCATCGGCAAGGCGTACGGCTACCAGCTCGGCGTGAAGCACCGCTACAAAGAAGGCATGTTCGACCAGGTGGATCGCGTCCTTTTTGACCTCAAAAACAATCCCACCAGCCGGCGCATCCTCACGAACATCTACGTGCACGCGGACCTCGCCGACATGGCGCTGTATCCCTGCGCCTACAGCATGACCTTCAACGTGAGCGGGGACACCCTGAACGGGATCCTGAACCAGCGCTCCAACGACATGCTGACCGCCAACAGCTGGAACGTTTTCCAGTACGCGGTCCTTCTCCGGATGTTCGCTCAGGCCTCAGGCTTTAAGCCGGGCGAGCTGGTCCACGTGATCGCGGACGCGCATATCTACGACCGGCATATCCCGCTGGTCGAGGAGATGCTCGAAAAGGAGCCGCTGGACGCGCCGGACTTCATTATGGATCCGGAGATCAAGGATTTCTACGCCTTTACCCAGGACAGCTTCCGTGTTGAGAATTACGCGTTCCATCCCTTTAAGCATAAGATCGAGGTCGCGGTCTGAGAAGGAAAGGACCCGGCGGGCAGGCTCCCCGGTCAGTTTGTGCCTTTTTTGGGCTTTCAGCACCCTGACCCGGGATGCTTTGCATCCCGGGCTGAAGGTGTCCTGAATTATTTCAAAAATCGATTGACTTTGCCGCGCTGTTCGGTTAGAATAGCACAGGTATCGAGGCGTGGCTCAGTTTGGTAGAGCGCAGCGTTCGGGACGCTGAGGCCGCAAGTTCGAATCTTGTCGCCTCGACTTGCATCTTC
>CACXDR010000203.1 GCA_902766415.1 uncultured Lachnospiraceae bacterium | reverse complement strand
TCCGCGAGGATCTTTCCGATGATCGCCTCGCGCGACGAAGTGGCCCGGATCGCCCGGTACGTCTCCTCCTGCGATCCGATCGCCCCGTCGAAATCGTTGATCAGCGCCCAGACCTTCGCCCCGCGCCCATGGACGGTGTCCACAAATTCGCGGCTCACGTTCGAGGTCACCTCTCCGGGTCCGTCGAGGAAAAACCAGGTCGGCGATACGACCGTGATCCCGTGTGTCGAAGCGAACTTCTCCGGAAAAGACTCATTTGTCAGCGCATTATCCGTCGGATAAAACGCGAGACAGACCTTGCCTTCCTCCTGCCGGAAAGCATATTCTTCCGGCTCGCCCTCGTGTTCGATCACCATGTCGAACGGCTCGCTCAGATCCTCGGGGCGGATGTAGCCGGTGAATCCGTCCATCGTCCGGACCTTCGTCCAGGAGAGCGGATCGATCTCTTCCTCGAGCGGAAGGATCTCCACGGTCTCGCCCGCCGCAAGATCCCGGACGATCGGCGACTTGATGCCGGCCCGGCGCCGTACCGCGCCTCCCTCCGGGCTGACCGCCGCCCGGATTTCAAACTCCGTCCGGACACAGTACCGCAGCGGATCCTCGTACATCTGAGCGCTCATGACGGAGTTTTCCCGCACATAATCCGCGGACAGATACAGCTCACCGTCGATCATCCGCGCCTGCGCGCCGTCGAGCTCCGCAAGGGGAGTCTTCCGGATCTCCCGCGGATACGCCCGGAGAAGGAGTCCCTCCTCCCCGTCGTAATAAAAGCGCGGGTTGATGGAAAGAACTGCCGGCTGATAGGGAAGAAACAGGGTCCCGTCGATCCGTTTCCCCGCCGCATCCAGGACCGTTCCGTCGACGATGATCACCGCCTCGTCCTCTGCGCCGGCTCCGAAATAAACGTCCGGATCAAGATGTTCCTTTGTCGGCATCCGGCGCTCGATCAGAAAAGTCAGAACGCCCGCAAGCGCGATGAGAACGATCAGGATCAGCACCGCACGCACCGGTGACGGCTTTTTTTTCATCAGACTCCTCCACTTTTTCCTATTATAGCAACAACTCCACCTTTCGTCATTACTTTCTTTCTGCCCGGACGACAAAAAAAGCCCCTCCGGAGCCGGTCGTGCACAGCAGAAGGGGACCTCCCGTGACGGCGCCGGAAAAGGGGCTTTCTTCTCTTTTTTTCAGGCAGATCCGATCTCTTTTTCCCGGCGCGTTCCCGCCGGAAAAAGAAAAAAGAATCCGTATCGGCTATTTTTTCCTGCCGCCTTCCCCGCGCGGATGCTCTTCTACCTCCACGCGCTGAAAGCAGACTCTGACCAGTCCTCCTTTTTCGCTGTAGCAGGGGTCCCTCATATAAGTGGCGCCCGGGTCGCAGACGATGCGTCTCGCGAGTTCTTCCGGGGCGATCTCCTCGTTCTCCGGATAACAGAGAAGACAGCCCTCCCAGCGCAGCCGCCGGAACTCCCTGCGGTACGACAGATACAGTTCTTTCGGGGAATCATCCATAAAGACGTGAACCCTTTCGTGAGAGTGAATCGGTAAAAGGCCTCTCCGATGCGTCGATTATAGCGCGTGCGGCGCGTTCTTCAACCGTTTCGGGGGAAATGCACAGGATCGTTCGCGGATCCGCTAAAATCGTGCCTTCCCGGGCAAGGGGCGGCCCCTCGCCCCGTCGGAACAAACGCCGCGGCGCGCCGTTAAGGTTTGCATCTTCCGCGCGCCTGGGGTATAATAGCCTACATGAAAATCGAACGTCTCAGCGAAAATCAGATCCGCTGCACGCTGACCTCCGCCGATCTCGCAAGCCGCAGGATCCGGGTCAGCGAGCTGGCTTACGGCACGGAGAAAGCCCGCGAGCTTTTCCGTGATATGATGCTGCGCGCCCGCGCGGAGTGCGGATTCGACGCGGAAGACGGTCCCATCATGATCGAGGCGATCCCGACCGGCCACGACGCGCTCGTCCTCGTCATCACGAAGGTGGACGACCCGGCCGAGCTCGACACC
>CACXDR010000202.1 GCA_902766415.1 uncultured Lachnospiraceae bacterium | reverse complement strand
AGGGTAAAAAATGAGCCATGGGGACTGTCCCCATGGCTCAACATTTTTATGGATATCCAACAGATCAGTAGGTGAGTGAGAGATAATCAACAGACTGGTGCGGATCTGTTGGACCATGGGGACAGTCCCCATGGTCGAAATCAGTGGTTGCCCTGGCCGTAGTAGGCGTTCGGGCCGTGCTTGCGCATGAAGTGCTTGTCCTGGATGCACTGCGGGGCGGAGCCGACCTTCGGGTTCACGAGCTCGGTGTACATGTCCATCTTCGCGACCTCCTCGAGGACCACGGCGTGATAGACGGCCTGCGCGGCGTCCTTGCCCCAGGTGAACGGCCCGTGGTTGCGGCAGATGACTGCCGGGACGTAGATGGGGTTGATCCCGCGGGTGCGGAAGGTCTCGACGATGGTCTTGCCGGTGTTGGTCTCATAGTCCTCGTCGATCTCCTCCGGGGTCAGGCTCCTTGCGCACGGGACCGGTCCGTAGAAGTAGTCCGCGTGGGTGGTGCCGTACGCCGGGATGTCGCGCCCTGCCTGCGCCCATGCGACTGCGTGCGGGCTGTGGGTGTGGACGATCCCGCCGATCTCCGGGAATTCGTTGTAGAGGACCACGTGGGTCTTCGTGTCGGAGGAGGGGTTCATGTCGCCTTCGACCTTGTTGCCCTGAAGGTCCATGACCACCAGGTCCTCGGGACGGAGCTCATCGTACTCGACGCCTGACGGCTTGATGACGAAGAGGCCCTTCTCGCGGTCGATGCCGCTGACGTTGCCCCAGGTGTAGGTGACCAGGTTCCTTCTCGGAAGCTCCATGTTGGCTTCATAAACTTTCTTTTTCAGCTCTTCAAGCATCGTTTTTCCTTTCTGCCCGGGCAGGGCGGCGCATCAGTCCTCGGTGAGCGTGTAGTAAGCAACCTCGTCGATCTCGCGGTTCGTTCCGATGACGATATCCTTTCCGTTCTTGTCAACAAAGTGCATGGCGTTCGCGCAGCCGGTGTTGCGGTCGATGAACTCGGTCTTGTAGTCGCCTGCTTCCGCGTCCCATGTGATGGCGATGGTGTCCTTGGTCCCCTTTCTCCAGCCGATGATCCAGGTCGGCTTGCCGAGGATGGTGTCCGCCCACGTCGCGTGGATCATCTCGGTCTCCTTCTCGGGAGCGGAGTACTTCCACTGCGGGACGTAGTTGCCGAACTCGTCGAGGTGCCAGATGGTCAGGGAGTTCCCGTGGAACGGGCTGATCATGCCGAGCTCAAGGTTTCCGTCGCCGTCGAAGTCCATAAGGACGGAATCGCTTGACGGGACGGAGCTGACCTGCGTGACCTCCCAGTCCGCGCCCGGAACTGCCGGCGGGTCGAAGATGAAGGTGCCGTCCTCACATGCGACCAGCGCCGCGTCGTGTCCGCCGTGGCTGATCTTGCAGTAGCCGTGGTTCTGGAGCATATCGTCCGCGAGGAGCGTAAGCTCGAGCGGATGGCTGTCGTCGAAGCAGGAGAGATCGTCCGGAAGGAGCGCGCCGAAGCATGCGCCCGGGAAGCGCCAGTCGTTCTTGTACTCGTGGCCGGTCTTCAGGCAGCATACGATCAGCCAGGTGGCGCCGCCGCGCTGAAGGATCCCGAAGCGGTGCACGAAGGGAGCGTTGCAGAGCGTGCGGCGGGTCCATGTCCCGTCCCCGTTCGGCGTGACTACGACGATCTTCGCGTTCAGGGAATCGTTCGGGGAGAAGAACTCCTTCGTGGCGAGGAACTCACCGTCCTTGCCGGGGACCTGGGCGATGGTCATGACGCCGCCGGGCTTCTCCCACACGGTCTCCAGGCATGTGCCGTCCTCCGAGAAGAGGTAGCAGGGATCGTTCTTTTCCGCCGCGACGACGAAGCAGTGCTCGCCCTTGTAGGTGATGTCGCCGATCGCGTAGCACTTGTTCAGATTGGAAATGACTTTCTTTTCGACTTTCATTTGCTGGCCTCCTGTCGGTCAATGATGGCGCTCATGCTTGAGCAGGCGAACTTGATGTCTTCCTTCCATTCGGGCTTTCCGACGTCCCACATCTCCGTGACGAAGCGGCGCACGCCGAGGTCCCAGCCCTTCTTTATGACAGCCTCGAAATCCACATGCCCGGTAAGGAACGGGATCTCGCGGAACTTGCCCGGGACGGTCTCCTTAAGGTGCATCGCAAAGATGTGCCCGCGCCCGGTCTCAAGATCGTCGAGGACGCTGGTCCCGTACGTCACGGCAGCGTTCGTCAGATTGCCGGAATCCGGATAGACGCCGAGCCACGGATCGTTGATGATGTTCACGTACTTCATGGCCTTTTCCGTGGTGTTCATGAACTCCGTCTCCATGGTCTCAAAGCCGAGGACGATGCCTCTGCAGGCCGCCATGCGGGTCGCCTTCGCGAGGTTCTCGCGGAACAGGCGCTCGCTCTCCGCGGTGCCCTCCTCATAGTAGACGTCGTAGCCGGCAAGCTGGATCACGCGGATGCCGAGGTCGTCTGCCAGGATCACGGCCTTTTCCATGATCTCCATGCTGCGCGCGCGCACCGCCGGGT
>CACXDR010000201.1 GCA_902766415.1 uncultured Lachnospiraceae bacterium | reverse complement strand
GAGAAAGCGCTGATCCTCCGTATGGTAAGTATGGAGCTTCAAAGCCGCTCGGCGGAGGAACTGCCGGACGCGGAGGCCGTAAGGGGCACCGCGCCGCACGCCTGAGCGGGGAAAGTGTCAAAAAGGATCTATATGTCAGAAGGATTGGATTTTCAGTTCAAGGCGCTTGAGGCAGAGGACCTGAAGCGTTTTGCGAAGTTTTATAACCTCCGTCCGAACAGGACGGCGGACAGCGTTCCGCTTGAGAGCTTTCTCTGGAGCGGATTCTACAATGCGCGCGCGGCAGTCCTGAAATATGAGGGGCGGGAGATCGGCCTCCTCTGGCTTTACGGGACGGAGGAGGAGCCCTTTGCGGGCATGCCGCTCTGCTCGGACGAAAACCTGCCGTGCTGCTTCGGCCTGATGGAGTGCTATTTTAACAAGGTCCTCTTAAAGCCGCTGGTCATCAAGCTCGCGGACGAGGAGGCCATCCGTGCGCTCAGCCTTGACCCCGCGCGCTATACGGTACGCGAGGAGGAGGATTTCAAGGATTACCTCTACGACGGCGAGGCGCTCCGCACGCTTGCGGGGAGGAAGCTTCATAAAAAGAAGAACCACTACAACAGCTTCGTGAAGGAGTATGAGGGCCGCTACGAGTACCGCGCCCTGACGCCTGCCGACCGCGGGGAGGTGTTCCGCTTCCTTGACCGCTGGCGCAGCAGCAAGGGCGAGAACGTGGAGCAGCACCTTGACCCCGAGGTGGAGGGGATCCACGAGATCTTAAGGAACCTCGAGATCATCGAGGCGAAGATGGGCGGCATCTTTATCGACGGAAGGCTTGAGGCGTTCTCGATCGGCAGCTACAATGCCGCGGAGGACATGGCGGTCATCCACATCGAGAAGGCGAACCCGGAGATCAACGGGCTCTACCAGGCCATCAACCGCGATTTCCTGGTCAACGAGTTCCCGGGCGTCAGCCTGATCAACCGGGAGGACGATGTCGGCCTGGAGGGCCTGAGGAAGGCAAAGCTGAGCTACTTCCCTGTCGGATACGCGAGGAAGTACCTGGTGCAGCAGAAGGAGCTTCCGTCAGAAGAAGGCGGGTGCGCGCTGTTGGAGCAGGAGACCGGCAGGCTGAAGGACCAGGCCGCGGAGAGCGGCGCTGACCCGGGGCCGGGACCGGCCGGGGACTGAGGCGCGTATGGACATACAGGTCGGAGACGTCGTAAAGATGAAGAAGCCGCATCCCTGCGGATCGTATACCTGGGGGGTGCTCCGGATCGGGCAGGATTTCCGTTTGAAGTGCCTGGGCTGCGGGCACCAGGTCATGATCCGGCGGACGCTGGTGGAGAAGAATCTCCGCGGGCTCGACACGAGCGGAAGAAAGCCGGCGGAGGGAGAAAGTTTCCTTTAAATACTCCTTGCAAAAACGGAAGGCTTAGTATAAAATATTATTCCGTGACACATTTTCCTTGCTTCCGGAGCTGAACCGGAGGCCGGAGACCAAAAGGAGGATAAGAGCAGATGAACAAATACGAATTAACGCTTGTTCTCAACGGAAAGCTCGAAGAAGACGCGAAGGCGGCAGCACTGGAGAAGGTGCAGGGTTATATCACCCGGTACAACGGTGTTGTCACGAACGTCGACGACTGGGGTAAGAAGAGATTCGCCTATGACATCCAGAAGATGAAAGAGGGTTTCTATTACTTCATCAAGTTCGAGTCCGAGGATACAGCGTGCCCGAATCATGTCGAATCTGAGATTCGTATCTATGAGCCGGTCGTCAGGTATCTGATCGTTGCAGACGAAGCGGAATAATCAGAAAGAGTGATTGTATGAACAGAGTCATTTTGATGGGCAGGTTGACGAGGGATCCGGAAGTCAGGTATTCCAGCGGTGAGCGCTCCATTGCCATTGCCCGCTACACGCTTGCGGTAGACAGGCGCGGCAGGAGGAACCAGAACGGTGACCAGCAGACTGCGGATTTCATTCCCTGCGTAGCCTTTGACAAGGCCGGCGAGTTCGCCGAGAAGTACTTCAGGCAGGGTATGCGCGTCCTGGTATCCGGCAGGATCCAGACCGGCAGCTATACCAACAGAGATGGACAGAAAGTTTATACGACCGAAGTGATCCTGGATGACCAGGAGTTTGCAGACAGCAAGGGTTCAGCATCCACCATGCCGGGCCAGGGCGGTTATTCGAACCAGGGCTATGCTTCGAACAGCGCCCCGTCGAACCAGGGCTACCAGGGCGGAGGCTACAGCGGCAGCGCAAAGCCGTCTCCGCAGAACGCTGAACCGGAGGGGTTCATGAACATTCCGGACGGAGTCGAGGACGAAGGACTCCCGTTCAACTAAGCCAACCATCCGTAAAAAGGGGGACAATACCATGCCTTTTAATAAGAGTGAAAGACCCGAGGGTCAGAGGACCAGAAGACCGGGCGGCATGCGCAGAAGGAGAAAGGTCTGCGTGTTCTGCGCGCAGAATGCGAAGCCCATCGATTATAAGGATACCGCAACGCTGAGGAAGTACATCTCCGAGAGAGGAAAGATCCTTCCGCGCCGCATCACCGGCAACTGCGCGAAGCACCAGAGAGCGCTGACCGTTGCGATCAAGAGGGCACGCCACATCGCGCTGCTTCCGTACCAGGTCGACTGATCAGTCCACGCATGCAGAATAAAACAGAGTTCCCGCGCGCTTGCGTGCCCGGGAACTCTGTTTTTTTGCGCGGTAAGGCCGGAAGGTGACCGCCGTGCCTGCCCGGGAGGGCATTTGACGGCTGACGTACAATGGGCGGCAGTGCCGCGATATATAAGGAGCTTTTATGAAGTCCAGAAATCTTCAGATCACACTCGGCGCGATGATCCTCGCGATCTTCGCGATCATCCTCCT
>CACXDR010000200.1 GCA_902766415.1 uncultured Lachnospiraceae bacterium | reverse complement strand
GCGCGTCGACCGTATCCTCGTAATCATAGCCCGGGGCGCAGTCGACGTAGATGCGCCCGTGGTTCCGGACGATGTCGAACTCCCCCTCGACGTTCCGCAGCGCCAGGCGGATCCTTTTGATCAGCGCGTCCTCGAACTTGAAGCGGTTCTTTCCCTTGACGCCGATCTCCCCGTATTTCACGATAAATGATCTGAATTCCATAGTTCACGCTCTTTCAGTGTCGTTTGAAGCGGCGCAGCATGGGAAGCAGCGCGGCAAGTTCCTTAAGGAAGAGGTCTGCCTCCTCCTCCGTGTTCGTCCCGCAGAGACTGACGCGGATCGTCGAATCGAGCAGCGCGTCCGGAAGGCCGATGCCCTTCAGCGTCCCGGAGATCCCGGGGTGGTGCGACGAGCAGGCGGACCCGCTCGAAACATAGATCCCCCTGTCCTCCAGCGCGTGAAGGAGCACCTCGCTCTTCACGCCCTCGGCGGAAATACTGACGATATGCGGCGCGCTCCCCGCGCCCTTCTCCGAATTGACGGTGACGCCGGGAAGCTTCAGGAGGCCGTCGATCAGATGGTCCTTCACCGCCGTGATATGCGCGATCTTCCCGTCAAAGTCCTCGTAGGCTTCCGCCGCCGCCTCTCCGAGGCCGGCGATGCCCGGCACGTTGATGGTCCCGCTCCGTAAGCCTCCCTGCTGGCCTCCGCCGAACAGGATCGGACGGATCCGGACGCGGCTGTCAATATAGAGGAAGCCCACGCCCTTCGGCCCGTGGAGCTTATGGCCGCTCACGCTCATGAGGTCGATGCCCATGCGCTTCGGCAGGATCCGGTACTTTCCGTACGCCTGGATCGCGTCCACGTGGAAATAGGTGTCCGGGTTCGTTTCGTGGACCGCCCGCGCGATCTCCTCCACCGGCTCGGTGCCGCCCATCTCGTTGTTCACGTACATGACGGACACGACCGTGGTGTCCGGCCGGATGGCAGCCTTCAGCGCTTCGACTGAAATGTGCCCCCTTCCGTCCACCGGGAGGACCGTGATCTCAAAGCCAAGCGACTCGAGGAACGTCAGCGGCTCATAGACCGCCGGATGCTCGATCGCGCTGGTGATCAGGTGCTTCCCGCGCCGTTCCCTGGCAAGCGCGCACCCGATCAGCGCAAGGTTGTCCGACTCCGTGCCGCCTGAGGTGAACAGGATCTCCTTCGCGCTTACCTTCAGGGTCTTCGCGATCTTTTCCGCCGCGTCCCTGACGTAGCGCTCCGCGTTCACGCCCATCCTGTGCTTTGCCGAAGGATTGCCGTAATCCTCCCGCATGGTCTTTTCCACGATCCGCATGACCCTGTCGGAAACGCGCGTCGTGGCTGAATTGTCAAAGTAGATCTCCATATATTCAGTCTCCCTCGAGCTGCGCCATAAGAAGCGACAGCACGACAAGTCCCGCGGTCTCTGTCCTGAGGATCCGCTTTCCGAGCGTCACCTCGGACACGCCGTGCTCCGCGGCCTCCCTGATCTCCTCTGTCTCAAAGCCGCCCTCCGGGCCTATAAACACTGCGACCCTGTCGCCCGGGCGCACCGCGGCGATCATCTGCCGGGTCCTGTCCATGCCTCCTGCAAGCTCGTAGGGGATCAGGCGGACCGTGCAGGCCTCCGCCTCGAGGAGCGCCTTCCTGAACGGCAGCGGCATGGCGACCTCCGGGATGATCTGCCTTCCCGACTGTTTGGCCGCGCTTTCCGCAATAGCCTGCCAGCGGCGCACCTTCGCCTCCGCCTTCTTCGGGTCCAGCTTCACGACGCACCGGCGGGTCTCCACCGGAACGATCCGCGCCGCCCCGAGCTCCACCGCCTTCTGGATGATCAGCTCCATCTTGTCGCTCTTCGGAAGTCCCTGGTAAAGGGTGATCTCCGCCGGGAGCTCCTTCACGCTCTGCTCCCCCTCGAGCACGTCAAGGCGGACCTCGTCCCGCGTGATCTCACGGATCTCGCAGAGGTATTCCCAGTCCCCGCCCGCGGAAAGAAGCACCTTCTCCCCCGGCTTCATGCGCAGCACGTTCCCGATATGGTTCACGTCGCTCCCGGTGATCACGGCTTCCCCGCCGCCCACCTGGTCGGGACGGACAAAAAAATGATACATGCCGGCCGCCTTTCTCCTGGTCCCGGGCCTTCCGCCCCGGAACGGTCACTTCCTTCTCGCTGTAATATTGACCCACTCGCCCTGGTGGTTCACTTCAAGGATCTCGAACTCCGGGTTCGCGGAGATGGCCGCCTTCACGTCCTCCTCCTTCGTGTCGATGATGCCGGAGGTGATGAAGATGCCGCCGTGCTTCAGGTGCCTGAACACCTCGCCCTGGAGGGCGATGATCACGGGTGCCAGGATATTCGCCGCGGCGATGTCGTACCTTTCGTAGCCCGCCTCGTCCTGCACCGCAGGGTCGTCGATCAGGTTCCCGCAGACCGTATGGAAATCCGCCTCCGTGAGTCCGTTGCTTCTTAAGTTCTCAGCGACCGCCTCGATCGCGCAGTCGTCGAGGTCCGTCGCGAACACATGCCCCGCGCCGAGCTTCAGCGCCGCGATCCCTAAGATGCCGCTGCCTGTCCCGACGTCGAGCACCTCGGCGCCCGGTCCCTTTTCCTTCAGGTACTTTTCGATCTGACGGATGCAGAGCTGCGTCGTCTCGTGCGAGCCGGTCCCGAAGGCCGTGCCCGGGTCGATCTGGATGAGGGTCTTCCCCTCCATGCCCTCCGGGAGCGGCTCCCAGGTGGGCTTGATCAGGATATCGTCCACCGTGAAGGGATGGAAATACTGCTTCCAGTTGTTGATCCAGTCCTTGTCCTCCGTCTCGCTCTCCGTGATCTCTGCCTTCCCGAGGTCCGTGAACGCGGACAGCTCGGAAAGCGCTTCGCGGACGCGGGTAAGCATCCCCTCCACGTCGGAGTCCGGATCCAGGTAAAAGCTGACGCGCGCGGTGCCGTCGTCCGGAGGAAGCTCCGGAAGGATGTCGATAAACATGCCCTTCGTCTCGCTCTCCGTGAGCGGCACATTGTCCTCGATCTCAATGCCCTCGATCCCGAGCTCGCCGAACGCGGCGCTCACAAGGTCGACCGCCTCCGTGGTAGTCTCAAGCGTATATTTCTTCCACTTCATATAAAATAACCTTCCTTATCCAAGCCGGGACCCTGCCCTGTCAGTTGACCTTGCACATGATATCACGGAAACCGGAAAACGTAAACAATCAAGGACTGCCGCGCCAGGCAGAAAATACAGACAATGTTCCCCGGGTGTCCGGAGCTTTGCATACAAAAAGCTCCGGACACAGGGGAACCTGTCTGCAGAATAACCTTAGCGCGGCAGTCCTCTCCGTATTATTTATTGAAAAGTCCCTTTTTCTTTCCTGAGCCCTGGCCTGTCATCAGGTCCTCGAAATTCTGCAGGGCCTCCTTCTGGGCCTGCGTCATCTTTGTCGGCACCTCGACGACCAGCGTCACATAGTGGTCGCCGCGCACGTTGCGGTTCCTCAGCGAAGGAACGCCCTTGCCGCGCAGCCTGACGCGCGTGTCGGTCTGTGTTCCGGGCTTCACCTCGTACTCCACCTCGCCGTCCACGGTCTTGATCCGGATGGTGCCGCCGAGCGCCGCCTTCGCGAAGGTGATCGGCACCGTCGAGAAGATGTTCGTATCCTGGCGCTTGAAGATGGGGTGCGGGCTCACGATGCACTCGACAAGGAGATCGCCTCTCCCGCCGCCGTTCACGCCCGGCTCGCCGCCGCCCGCCATGCGGACGGAAAGTCCGTTGTCGATCCCTGCCGGGATAGTGACACGGAACGTTTTCCGCTTCTGGTTGTAGCCTGTTCCGTTGCAGCCCGTGCAGCGCTCCTTGACGACCTTGCCGGCGCCGCGGCAGTTCGGGCACACCTGCACGTTCTGCATGGTGCCGAACATCGTCCTGCTCATCTGCACGATCTTGCCCTTGCCCTGGCAGGTCTGGCACGTCTCAGGTGCCGTTCCGGGCTTTGCCCCGCTGCCGCCGCAGACGGAGCAGGTCTCCTTGAAGTTGACAGTGATATCCTTTTCGCAGCCGAAGACCGCTTCCTCAAACGTCAGGCGCACCGAAGTGCGGACGTTCGCGCCGCGCATGGGTTCGTTGGCCGCCTGCGCGGACCGCCTGCCTCCGAAAATATCTCCGAAGAAGCCTCCGTCCCCGCCGAAGATATCTCCGAAGATATCGGAAAAATCCGCGGTGTTGAAATCGAACCCGCCGCCCGGGCCGCCGGAGCCTCCATCGAAAGCCGCGTGGCCGAACTGATCGTATTTCCGCCGCTTCTCCGCGTCGCTAAGGACCGAGTACGCCTCGCTGGCCTCCTTGAATTTTGCTTCGGCCTCCTTGTCGCCGGGGTTCGCGTCCGGGTGGTACTTTTTCGCGAGCGCGCGGTACGCCTTCTTCAGCGCCGCGTCGTCCGCGTCCTTCGGCACCCCCAGAACTTCGTAGTAATCACGCTTCTGTTCTGCCATGTTTGTCCTTTCCTGCTTTCAGAGTACAGCTGTCCGGCACCCGTGTCCCGGACGCCGGACAGCTGACTTTTATGCTTTTTATACCTCGCGGAAGTCTCCGTCAACGACACCGTCGTCATTCGCGGACGATGTCTGCTGTCCGCCGGCCTGTCCTGCCGCGCCTGCCGCGTTCTGCGCCGCCTGCGCCTGCTCGTAGACCTTGGAGAACAGCTTCTGAGCGGAGTTCATCAGCTTCTCCCTGCCTGCCTTGATGTCCGCGACCTGGTCGTCCGTCATGGACTCCGCCGGAGCGCGGTTGATGGCTTCCTTCAGTGCGGAGAGGTCAGCCTCGACCGCCGCCTTGTCCGTCGGGTCAAGCTTGTCGCCGACGTCCTGGATCGCCTTCTCGGTCTGGAACACGAGGGAATCCGCGTCGTTCCTCGCGTCGATGCCTTCCTTGCGCTTCTTGTCCTGCGCCTCGTAAGCCGCAGCGTCCTTCACCGCGCGGTCAATATCCTCGGAGGACATGTTGGAGCCGGAGGTGATGGTGATGTGCTGCTCCTTGCCGGTGCCGAGATCCTTCGCGGAGACGTTCACGATGCCGTTCGCGTCGATGTCGAAGGTGACCTCGATCTGCGGGACGCCTCTCCTTGCCGGCAGGATGCCGTCAAGACGGAACTGGCCCAGCGTCTTGTTGTCCCTTGCGAACTGGCGCTCGCCCTGGACGACGTGGATGTCGACTGCAGACTGGTTGTCCTCCGCGGTGGAGAACACCTGGCTCTTCTTGGTCGG
>CACXDR010000199.1 GCA_902766415.1 uncultured Lachnospiraceae bacterium | reverse complement strand
ATCTCTATGGGGTCGACGCCGTTTCCGGCGGATTTGCTCATCTTCTTACCCTGCGGGTCACGGATAAGTCCGTGGATAAGGACCGTCTTGAACGGTTCTTTTTTCATGTGTTCCATACCGGAGAATATCATTCTCGCGACCCAGAAGAAGATGATGTCGTAGCCTGTGACCAGGACGTCCGTCGGATAGAAATATTCAAGCTCCGGGGTCTTCTCCGGCCAGCCGAGCGTGGAGAACGGCCACAGCGCGGAAGAGAACCAGGTGTCAAGGGTGTCCTCATCCTGGGTGAGGGACGTTCCGCCGCACTTCGGGCAGACGCACGGCGTGTCCTTCTCGACGATGGTCTCCCCGCAGGAATCGCAGTACCACGCCGGGATGCGGTGTCCCCACCAGAGCTGGCGGGAAATGCACCAGTCGTGGATGCCCTCGAGCCAGTTGAGGTAGGTCTTCCCGTAGCTCTCCGGGACGAACTTCAGCGTCCCGTTCTTCAGCGCCTCGATCGCCGGCTTCGCCATCTCCTCCATGCGGACGAACCACTGCGGCTTGACCATGGGCTCGACGACCGTCTTGCAGCGGTCGTGCGTGCCGACGGCATGGCTGTGCGGGACCACCTTCACGAGGAGGCCGAGCGCCTCGAGATCCGCCACGATGGCCTTTCTCGCCTCATAGCGGTCCATCCCGTCATACTTCGATCCGGGGCAGTCGACTCTCGCGTCGTCGTGCAGCATGCAGATCTCCGCAAGGCCGTGGCGCTTTCCGACCTCGAAATCGTTCGGGTCGTGCGCGGGCGTGATCTTCACGCAGCCGGTCCCGAACTCCTTGTCCACGTACTCGTCCGCGATCACGGGGATCTGACGGCCGGTCAGCGGGAGCTCCAGCATCTTCCCCACAAGGTCCGCGTAGCGCTCGTCCTCCGGGTTGACGGCGACTGCCGTGTCGCCGAGCATGGTCTCCGGGCGGGTGGTCGCGATCTCGACGAAGCGTCCCTCCTCCCCGACGATCGGGTAGTTGATGTGCCAGAAGAAGCCGTCCATATCGACGTGCTCGACCTCGGCGTCGCTGATCGAGGTCTGGCAGACCGGGCACCAGTTGATGATGCGGGATCCCTTGTAGATATAGCCCTTCTTGTAAAGGCGCACGAAGACTTCCTTTACCGCGTCGGAGCAGCCCTCGTCCATGGTGAAGCGCTCACGCTCCCAGTCCGCGGATGAGCCGAGCTTCTTCAGCTGCTGGATGATCCTGGAGCCGTAGTCCTTCCTCCATGCCCAGCACTCCTCAAGGAAGCCGTCTCTCCCGAGCTCCTCCTTGGCGCGCCCTTCCTTCTTCAGCTTGTCGATGACCTTGACCTCCGTCGCGATCGCGGCATGGTCGGTCCCCGGCTGCCAGAGCGCGGAATATCCCTGCATGCGCTTGTAGCGGATCAGGATATCCTGCATGGTATTGTCGAGCGCGTGGCCCATGTGCAGCTGCCCTGTGATGTTGGGCGGCGGCATGACGATCGTGAACGGCTTTTTGTCCGGGTCGACAGCCGCGTGGAAGTAGTTCCCGTCCATCCATTTCTGGTAGATCTGGTCCTCGATCTCCGAAGGAGCGTAGGTTTTTGGAAGTATCTTCATTTTCTGTATCCTTTCTAAAGCGCATTTTCACTGCGCGTTATGGTTTCCTTTATACCGGAGCGTCCTCTCCCCTTAAAAAGGGGACGGGCGATGCTCCTGCCCTCTTACAGCATGGACCGGTAGTCCTGCTTCCAGCGCCGGATAAGCTCCGCGGTGCCCTGCTGCCGCCTCACGGGATCCTTTTCGAAGATCTCCCGGATCTCGCGGCGCCGCGGCCCCTCCGCGGCCCGGAGCCTTGCCTCCTCGTACTCCGCGTCCCACTCGGGCGGGATGTCGCTCCCCGCCGCCGCGCTGTAGCGCTCGCGGAGGCCGATCACCGGCTCCGTCAGGGAGAGGAAGTAGATCCGCTTCCGGATGGTATTGTCCTTAAGAAGCGCGTAAGCCTCCTCAAAGGCGCGGCACGCGCGGTCGTTCATGAAGAGGTTCGCGTAGGCGCAGCCCTGGTTGTTCAGGATCCTTCCCTTCAGGTTCGCCGTGAGGCCGGAGCCGTCCGGGAGCTTCAGGATGCGCTCGTAAAGCTTCGCGGCCTTCCCGTAGCGCCTTAATGAGAACAGGAGGTCCGCCTGCTGCTTCAGATATTCCGCGCCGGGCAGCTTCCGGAGCGCCTGGATGCGGCCCTTCAGCTGGTCGCTCTCCTGTCTTGAAAGGTAGCCCGTGATCTCCTCCGTATAGAGGATGAGGTCCTCCGGCTTCATGCCGGCCTTTTTCTGCTCCCGGAGCTGGTACGCGAGCATCCGCTCGCCGGCGCCGAGCTCAAGGAACTCGAGCACCTGCTCCGACGGATAATCGTCCAGGAAAAGGAGCGGGTAGCGGATCATGCAGTAGCAGAGCTCCTCCGCGGTATAGACGCGGACCCCGAGCTCCTCAAGAAGCAGGCAGTGCATCGGGTCGGACGCGTTGACAAGGATCATTCCCATAAACGCACCTCCCGCTCGACGAACGCGTCAGTCTTCGGGAACAGCTCCCCGAAGCCCGCGTCCTTAAGCTTCACCTGCATGGTCTGCTCGTCCGGGAACGAGGCAAGAAAATCGATGAAGGACGCCTTTGGCGGGCGCTGCGGCAGGAACGAGAGCGGAAGCCGGACGCTCTTCACCTTTTTCGGGTTCAGCGGGTCGATCCTCAGCTCGAGCTCCGTCATGCTGTCGGGCATAAGCCGGAGGCTCACGCCGGCGCCGCTTAAGGGATCCCCGGCCGTCACCACGGGGAATACCATGCTGTGGCCGTTCTTCTCCACGTTCATGGTGACGGTCGCCCCCGCCCTTCCGCTGCAGATGGCGGTGAAGCCCGGGTCGCCCCGGCCTTCGGAAAGCAGGGCCCCGCGCACCAGCGCGCCCTTGGCAAAAAGGTCCTGGTCGATAAACACCTTGCGCCGCTGGCAGATGGTCTTCATGAAGCTGTCCGCCCAGTCGTAGCGCTCAAAGCCCTTTCCCGTGAGGAACACGGCGGAGAAGATCTTCCGCTTCATCAGGCGCTCCGCGCAGGAGGTCATGATATTGTCCGCAAGCTTTTCGCCCGACTCTGTCTCCAGGACGGTCAGCGTAAAGGCCTCGTCGAGCTTCTCCTGCTCCGCGTAGACGATGAGCCGGTTCCTGTCGCGCCTGGTACGGAGCTCGTAGAAGGACAGCGACTGGTCGGACAGGTCGAAAAGCCCGACCTGGCCGGTCCGCACCTCGCGGGGCTGGCTCATCACATAGTAAAGAAAGCTTTCCGCGCGGCTGATCACGAAGGTCTCTCCCTTCGGGAAGCCGTAGGAGGCAAGGCTCTCCGTCAGCGCGGCGGCCTTTGCCCTTTCATAGTCTTCAAGTACGATAACGGACGCCGAAGGCGCCGCGCCCCCCGTGCGCTCTACGGTGATGCCGCGCACCTCCTGGGCAAACTGCCCGAGAAGGTCCTTCGCCTCATAGCGCACGCCGCGGACGGTCGCCGTGCCCCCGCGCTCCGCGAGGCGCAGGAGCTTGTCTGTCAGGATGCCTTTGCCGGAGAGGGCCTGCTCGTAGGCCTCCTCTCCGATATACCAGCGGTCATGCTTTCTGTCCCGGCAGACCGCGGTCGGGAAATGGAAGGTCTCTTCCGTATCGGACAGCGCCGCGGACGCGCCGTTGTCCGTCAGGTCGATCCCGAGGATCCTCGGTCCCATATTCCCTCCTTTCTTCAGATCAGCCGGAACAGCTCCGCGGCGAGATCTTCATCGGAGGCAAATGCCTCCATATCCCGGCGGAGTCCTGCATCATCCTTCTTTCTGAGCTTTTCCGAGAGACCGTTCAGGCAGGCGAAGCGGCTGCCCTCCGGGGCGCTGTGCTCCTTCTCCCTGACGCGGCCGCCTGCCGCTGTCCCTCCGCCGGCCTCCAGGATCTCATACTCCCAGACCTCGCCGTCGAAAAGGACCTCTCTCTTCACATAAATGTCCCTGTACATGCGCGCAAGCTTCTCCGTCCGGAACTCTGTCTCGTCCGGAAGGATCCGCATGCGGATCTCATATTCCGCGTCTGTCTTTCCGCGGAACTCGATGCACGCCTTGTCCATGATCTCTTCCGGGACCGGAATAAAGCGCGCTAAATTTTTATAATAAGGGAAGCAGAGCCCCTCGTCAAGCAGGCAGGAAAGGATCTGCTCCGCCCTTGCCTTCTGCTCATCGGAAAGCGTCTCCGCGTCCGAGTAGAACTTTGTCAGCGCCAGCTGGTAAATGGTCGGCACCTTGTCCTTCACGCTGCTGCCGTCGACCAGCATCTCAAGATACCGGAAGACGCCGGCATCCGCCGGTGCGCCGTCAAGGAAATACGCGGCCGCCCGGTCGGTCATGTAGGCGCGGACCATAGCCTCGGACGTCTGCCCGCGGCCCCTGTACCAGGTGAAGACCTGGTCAAGATGCGTTTTTTCGCCCGTGAACAGCATCTGCGCGAGAAGCCGCTCCCCGAGGTCATAGGTCTCCGAGCCCGCTTTGACAGCGGACTCAAAGAGCCGGAACATGATCTCCGTCGAGTCGTTCAGGTGCTCGCAGAGGTAGTCCGTGAGCACGGCGTCCGCCCTGCCCTTCAGGAACACGGCCTCGGAGCATTTTAAAAGGACCTCGTCCTGCGCGAACATGCGGTCAAGCACGATCCCGGAGCAGAGCCTCGAAAGAAGCTCCGTGCTCTGCGGAAGCACAAGGCACGCGCCCGCGATCTCCCAGGCTTCGCGGAGCCTTCCCCGTTCGATGAGGAGGGTGATCACGCGCTCCGTCTCCGCGGCGGTAAGCTCCCGCCGGTCTAGGGAGACCAGGAAATCAAGGCTCTCCTCCGGTTCCTCCGCAAGGATGGAGACAAGCCTCCTCCTGCAGGGCTCCGAAAGGCGCAGCTCCGAAAGCGCGGTGCGGATGATCCGCACGTCCCCGGGGGCGACGCGGACCCCTTCCCTGCCGGCATCCGCCGCCGTGACGCGTTTCAGCGTCCTGAGCATGGCGACCGGGCCGTCGGGATCCAGCTCCGT
>CACXDR010000198.1 GCA_902766415.1 uncultured Lachnospiraceae bacterium | reverse complement strand
TTCGGACGCGGGATCATCTTACTGCACCTCCCCATGGAATATTTTTCTGGCTCAGCCCTGCGGAGCGGAAGACCGCCCCCTCGACGCGTGCCTTGAGCGTGCAGTCAAGCGCGCCCCGGTCAGACACGATGACCCTGGCATTGCCTACCTCGAGACGTTCCAGCGTCTCCAGGACCGTCGCCTTGATCTGCCGTCCGTACTGATTCATGACGGTGCTGTAGATCTCAAGCTCGACGCGTCCCTCCCCGGGCTCCACTGTGACCAGAGCGTCGCTGGATTCGAGCGTGCCGGCACTTGCTGCCTGCAGAATCTCCATCCGTGTTCCCCCTTTCTGTACCACTGCCTCCGGTTTCAAATTTTACCTGCCGGCTTTAAAAAACGCCGCGCAGGGGAATTCCCGCTGATCATCTTGCGGGGACTCTTTTTATATGATAGGCTTTATAACATATTATTTCAAATTGATAAATCATGATGAGAACGATAAGCATTTTCTTATGGAGGCGTGTATGCTGAACCCGAAATATATTCCCTCCGTGCTCGCGGTCATCTCGGAGGGCTCCATCTCCGCCGCGGCAAGAAAGCTCTACGTCACCCAGCCCGCGCTGTCCCAGACCATCCGCCAGATCGAGGAGGAGCTCGGGACGCCCATCCTGGACCGCGGCACGAGCCCGCTCTCGCTTACCCCGGCAGGGAGGCTCTACCTCGAGGCGGCCCTGCAGATCCTGGACATCGACCGGAATCTCCATGCCAGGATCAACACGGAAAACCGCGTGGTCCGCGGCACGCTCTCGGTCGGCGTATCCCGCCAGCGCTCCCTGCAGCTCCTCCCGACGGTTTTTCCGCGCTTCCGGCACCTCTGGCCCTACGTGCGCCTCATCCTTCTCGAGCACGGCAGCGGGGATCTTGAGCGTATGGTCCGCGAAGGGCAGTGCGACCTTGCCTTCATCACGACCTTCGACAAGCCCGACCGCCTGAGCTACCGGCTGGTCCAGACCGAACGCACCTCCCTCATCGCCAGCAAGTCCACGCGTCTCGCGGAGCGCATCCCGGACGGGACGCCCATCAGCATCTCCGAAGCCGCGGGGGAAAGGTTCATCTCCATGACGGAAGGCCACAGCATCCGGATAATCCAGGACCGCCTCTTCCGGCGCTACGACCTGCAGCCCGAGATCCTTCTCGAGACGGACAGCATGGAGCTCGCGAAACGGATCACCGCGCGCTCCGGCGCCGTATTCCTGATCCCGGACGTCTATATGGACAGGCGCGACCAGAGCCGCTCGCTCGTAAACTGCTATCCCATCCGCGACAACGACACGCCCCGCCACTTCTATCTCTGCCACCGGAGCGGCCTGTACCTGACCTCCTACATGAAGGATCTCGTAAACCTCGTGTGCGAGACCCTGAACGTCCCGGAGCTCTTCCCTGAAGCCGCGGAGGAACGTGCCCGGATGCAGTGACAGGACCACGCGGCTGCCGCAGGTTTTCAGACAGAAAAAAACGCGGGGCATCCCCGCGCAGCTGCCGCCCCGGTACCGGCAGCGTCTTTATACTGAAAAACAGGGCCGGCGCATCAGGCTCAATGCCTGACGCGCCGGTCCTGTTTTTCACTCCTCGTCCGGCGACATCTTCGTCCCGGAGGCGTTGTCCGTGATCGTTACCGGGTCCCCGCCGCTCCACCATACAAGATTTCCCTGGAGGAGCTCCTCGTCATAATCGGTAAGGAAGGTATAGGTACCGTCCGGGAAGCCGTGGCACTCGCGCACGTTGTACACGATCCCGCGGAGGGTGCCGTCCTCCTTAAGCTCCGTGAACTCGCCGGACTTGTAATAATATTCTTCGAAGACGTTCCGGTAAAGCTGCAGTCTGTCAGAGCCGCCTTCATAGTCCCAGTAGAACGAGGCGACGTTCCCGGAGACCTGTTTTCCGTTCACGGAAAGCTCCGCCGAGCCGTCATCCGAAGAGAACACGCCGGTATAGATCTTTCCGCCCTGCGCCGCGGTGATGATCTCCGCTCCGTCGAACAGCTTCTCTTCCTTCCCTGCGCCGGACACCGTGTACGGA
>CACXDR010000197.1 GCA_902766415.1 uncultured Lachnospiraceae bacterium | reverse complement strand
GGCCTGATGGGCGCGGTCAGCGTCCCCATTTACTATACGACCCCGGCGGAGGAAGCGTCCCTGCTGTTTGAAAGGTGCGGCGCGAAATGGTTCTTTGTCGGCGACAGGCGCATGATGAAGCAGATCAGGAGGATGAAGACCGACGCAAGGATCGTGACCTTTTCCGCGGCGGAAGCCATCCGGAACGAAAAGATCCGGGGCAGGGCCACGCGCTGGAAGGATTTCCTTTCGGCTGCTGCCGGCCCGGTGACGCCGGAGCCGCCGGAGCCGGAAGACCTCGCGACCATCCGGTACACCTCCGGCACCACCGGAGAACCGAAGGGCGTCATGTTCCGGTTCGGGCAGCTTGCGTGGATGGGCGATGCCCTGGCAGGGCTGATCTCGTGGAAGGAGAGGAACCGGCCCCTCAGATATCTTTCCTTCCTGCCCTTAAACCATGTGGTCGAAGGGATCCTTGCGGCCAACGCGCCCTATTATCTTCTTACAAAGACCGACATCTACTATCTGAATGATTTCGGCGCGCTCACGAAAGCGCTGCCGAAGGTACGGCCCACCGTATTCTTCTCGGTGCCCCGCTTCTATGAAAAGCTCTGGGAGCGCGCGGTCTCGAACAGGGTCGGGAAGTCCTGGCTCGCGGCGAAGGACGGACCGGGAAAACGTTCCCTGGGCAGCACGCTCCGGACGATCGTACTTAGGAAGGCGGGTCTTGACTGCTGCGGCCAGCTGATCGTGGGCTCCGCCCCGATCAGCGAAGCGCTGCTGCGTTCCTTCCGCTCCCTGGGAATCGAGGTCTACAACGCCTACGGCGAGACCGAAGCGCCGCTCATCACCATCAACCGCGTGGGGGACAATGTGATCCCCACTGTCGGGACGCCGCTTCCGGAAACGTCCGTCACAGCCGAGGCCGACGGGGAGCTGATCGTGAGGGGACCGCAGGTCGCGGAGGGGTATTACGGCATGCCGTCGGAGAATCTCCGGGACGGCGTGCTCCGGACCGGCGACCTCGGCGTCATCCACGGGAACGGGCACATCACCCTCCTCGGCCGTAAAAAGGAGCTGATCGTCACCGCATACGGGAAAAACATCAGCATTCCGAAGATCGAGGAGCGGCTGAAGGACATTCCGGGGGTCTCGGAAGCGGTCCTGATCGGAGAAAACCGGCCCTACTGCACGGCGCTTTTATGGACGGAGGGCGACATCGACGGACTGGGGAAAAAGATCGCGCGCGTGAACGCCGGGCTGTCCCATCCGGAAAAGATCCGGCAGTTCCGTGTGATCTCACGCCCGCTCAGTGTCGAAAAGGGAGAGCTTACGCCGAACCTTAAGGTTAAGCGCGGTGTCCTTGAGGATCACTTTGCCAAAGAGATCGGAGAGATGTACCAGTGAAGATCACAGCAAGGCGGTTCCGGAGCGCGGCGATTTGCAGGGAAACAGGCAGTCTGTCTTTTTTCAGGAGGTTTCAGAATGGGTAAGAAAAAAACAGCCCTTGTGATCGGCACCGGCGCAGGCGGGGGAGTCGCAGCCCGCGCTCTGCAGGGAAAATACCAGGTCACGATGCTGGAGGAAGGAAAGGAATTCAGACCCTTTTCGCTCCCGGTCGGCAGGCTGGCGGAGCTCAGGCGCACCGGGCTCTTCTTTGACGAACGGCTCATCCGCCTGCTGCTTCCGAACATGCGGCTGGAAAGATCACAGGAGGTCGTCATTGCCCGCGGCATCGGTGTCGGCGGGACCACGCCCCTGGCCACCGGAAACGCGGTGCGCTGTGACGGGACCCTGAAGAAGCTTGGCATCGACCTCGACGCGGAGTTCGAGGCGCTGTACCGGGAGCTTCCCATCACCACGGAGCACCGGAACCGCTGGAACTCCGCCACCAGGAAAATGTTTGAGATCTTTGAGAGCATGGGCCTGGACCCGCAGGTGACGCCGAAGCTTATTAACGCGGAGGACTGCGTGAACTGCGGGCACTGCGCCATCGGCTGCCCCGCCGACGCCAAATGGGATACCAGGATGCTGGTGGATGAGGCGGTCCGGAAGGGCGCGGAGCTCGTGACGGACTGCAAGGTGACGAAGCTCCTGGTCTCCGGGAACGAGGTGACCGGGGTCGAGGCGCGGCACCACGGAAGGAAGGCTGTCTGGAAGGCAGACCTCGTGGTCCTTTGTGCCGGCGGGATCGGCACGCCTGTCATCCTCGAAAATTCAGGGATCCCCTGCAGAAGGACATTTTTCGTGGACATGGTGCTCTGCGTGGCGGGAGAGCTGCCCGGATTCCGGCAGGACCGCCAGCTCCTGATGCCCTTCATCAGCCAGCAGGACGGATATATCCTGTCCCCGTACATGGATTATCTCAGCTTCTTCTTTAAAAAGAACTGGCGCCGTCCCATGGGGGATATCGCCAGCATCATGATCAAGCTTGCGGACGAGGAGACAGGAAGCGTCAGCAGGAGAAGGATCGACAAGGTGATGACGGAGACGGACCGCAGGAACATGAAGCGGGCGGTCTCGCAGTGCCGGGAGATCCTGGCTGAGATGGGCATCCCGAAGAAGGAGCAGTTCCTGGGACTCCTGAACGCGGGCCATCCGGGCGGAATGCTGCCGCTCACTGCCGCGGAAAAGGATACCCTGCACGATCCCTCCCTCCCGGACAATCTTTATGTGGCGGATGCCACGATCCTTCCGGAGGCGCCGGGAAATCCGCCTATGCTCACCATTATGGCCCTTGCCGCGAAGATCGCGGGGATGCTGTGAGAAAGGAACGCAGGGCTCCGGAACAGGAAAACGATGCGGGCAGTCTGGCCCGGAGGTGGAGCATGGAGGATCTGTCGCTGAAGGGCGCCGGGAACCT
>CACXDR010000196.1 GCA_902766415.1 uncultured Lachnospiraceae bacterium | reverse complement strand
TCACGCGCGACGTAGATCTGGATATTGCCCTTCAGGTCGAGGACGTTGCAGAAGGACGCCTTGCCCATGACGCGCTTTGACATCATGCGGCCGGCGACCGTGACGTCCTTTCCCTCGTACTCCTCGAAGCGTTCCTTCACGTCCTCGGAGTGCGCGGTGACGTCGTACTTCACGATCTCGAAAGGATCGCGGCCCTGCGCCTGGAGCTCCTGCAGCTTTTCAAGACGCACCTGCTCAAGCCTGTGGAGCTCCTTCAGCTCCTTCTCGGCCTGCTTCGCGTCAGTTACTTCATTCTGTGTGTTTACTTCATTAGCCATTATCCTGGTCCCTCGTAATGCTGATGATCTTATACTGGATGGTGCCCATCTGGGTCTCAACGCTGACGACCTCTCCGGCCTTCTTCCCGAGCAGCGCCATGCCGACCGGGGATTCGTTGGAGATCATGCCCTTCAGCGAATTTGCCTCAGTGGAGCCTACGATCTTGAAGTCGAGATCCTCGTCCTCGTCAAGGTCAAAAAGCCTGACCTTGGTGCCGATGCTCACGACGTCCAGGCTTGCCTCGTCCTCGACGTAGACCTCCGCGTGCTTCAGGAGGTCCTCGAGCTCCTCGATCCTTGCCTCAATATCGCGCTGCTCATCCTTGGCCGCATCATACTCGGCGTTCTCGGAAAGGTCTCCCTGTTCTCTTGCTTCCTTGATCTTGTCGGCGATTTCCTTTCTCTTGTTGACCTTCAGATCCTGAAGCTCTTCCTCGTAACGTTTCAAACCTTCGTAAGTGAGAACGTTCTTTTTTACCTCTGCCATGATGCTAAATCCTCCGATTCTGATTACAATTTGACCCGCGGGCGGGCAGACTTAACGGACATTATAAGTGAATTGCATTTACCTGTCAAGAAAACGGAACGCTTCTTCAACGATCGCGGCGACGGCTTCCTTCGTGTCCGCGGTGTTGACCGCGTTCCGGACCGCGGCGGCGTTCGGGATCCCGTGAAGGTACCACGCGATGTGGCTCCGCATCTTCAGGATCCCCATGTGCGGCCCGTCGAGCGCGACCTGCATGTCGAGGTGGCGGAGGATCATCCGCTTCCGCTCCTCCGGCGCCGGGCCCGGCAGCACCGTCCCGGTCTCAAGGTACGCCTTCACCTCGCGGAAGATCCAGGGGTTCCCCTGGGCCCCGCGGCCGATCATGACCGCGTCGCAGCCGGTCTCCTCGTACATCCGCTTCGCGTCCGCGCCGGTTTTGATGTCCCCGTTCCCGATGACCGGGATGGAGACCGCCTCCTTCACGGCCCGGATGACGCTTAAGTCCGCCTTTCCCGCGTAGTACTCCTCCCGCGTCCTGCCGTGCACCGCGATGGCTGCGGCGCCCGCGTCCTCCAGGCGCTTCGCGACCTCCGGGGCGTTCACGTTCCTTCTGTCAAAGCCCGCGCGGATCTTTACGGTCACCGGCTTCTTCACGCGGTCCGCCATGGCGCGGACCACCCTTGCCGCGAGCTCCGGGTCCTTCATGAGCGCGGAGCCTTCGCCGTTCCCGACGACCTTCGGCACCGGGCACCCCATGTTGAAGTCGATGATGTCCCAGGGCCCGTCCTCAAGGCGCGCGGCGATCTCGCCGCAGATCTCCGGATCTGAGCCGAAAAGCTGCACCGCCAGGGGCCGGTCCTCCGGCACCGTGCGCAGAAGGTCCGCGGTCCCGCGGTTTTTGTACCAGACCGCCTTGGCGCTTACCATCTCCGTCACGCAGAGCCCGCAGCCCTGTTCCCTGCAGAGGAGCCTGAACGGCAGGTCGGACACGCCTGCCATGGGCGCGAGGATGATCCCGCTCCCGATCTCCGTATTCCCGATCTTCACTCTTCCACCGCTTTTCCGAGGAACACCACTCTGTAGTAGAGCTCCAGCGCCTCAAGGAGCTCCTGCTTCTCGAACCGCGCGTGGGCGATCTTCATGCCGCAGGCGATATCGTCGAAGAGATAGTCGGCATCGTCCGCTGCCGTCCGGAATTCGAGCGTGCCGTCCTCGTCGTACTCGAGCGTAAGGATCCCGCCGGCCTCCTCCGTGATGGTCACGCAGAGGATCTGCAGCTCGTCCTTCACGGATTCCGGAAGCTTCTGAAACGCCGGATTCAGGTAATATTTCTTTAAATAAGAGTTCGCTCCGCAGAGCACGGTGCGCCCTGCATTCACGTCCGCCATGTTCCCTCCCGTATAACAGAACGCTGCCGCACCGGCAGCTCCCGATGCGGCAGTGTTTTTTCAGTTTATCTTGTCAGCATCCTCGCGAGGTCGAAGTCTTCGTCCGGGAAGGCCTTCTGCATTGCCAGACCCTCCTGGATATCGTAGTCAACGATCTGCCCGTTCTGGGACGCTACGACACGGTTCTTTGCCCCCTCAAGCAGGAGCTCGACCGCCCTCGCGCCCATCTTGGACGCGTACACGCGGTCCTTCGCGGTCGGCGATCCGCCGCGCTGCAGGTAGCCAAGGATGGTAGCCCTGGTCTCGATGCCGGTCGCGGCCTCGATACGCTTCGCCATGGAGGTCGAATGCCCGATGCCCTCCGCGTTGATGATGATGTGGTGGTTCTTCCCGCGCTTGTGGCTGTCGATGATCGTGTCCACCAGCATCTGCTCGTTCCCGTCGTACTTCTCCGGAAGGAGGATGTACTCCGCGCCGTTCGCGATGCCGCACCACAGGGCGATGTAGCCCGCGTGGCGGCCCATGACCTCGATGATCGAGCAGCGCTCGTGGGAGGTCGATGTATCGCGGACCTTGTCGATGGCCTGCATCGCGGTGTTGACCGCGGTGTCGAAGCCGATCGTGTAGTCCGTGCACGCAATGTCGAGGTCGATGGTCCCGGGCACGCCCATGACGTTGATCCCGTACTGGGAGATCTTCCCGGCGCCCGCGAAGGAGCCGTCGCCGCCGATGACGACAAGGCCGTCGATCCCGTGCTTCTTCAGGACGTCAGCCGCGTTCTTCGGGCCGTCCTCCGTCCTCATCTCATCGCAGCGCGCCGTGTAAAGGATGGTGCCGCCGTCGTCGATGATCTCGGCGACGCTGGTCGTATTCAGGTCCACGATCTCTTCCGTCAGGAGGCCGGAATATCCTCTCATGATGCCCTTGACACCCAGTCCCTGGTGGATCGCTGTGCGGACCACGGCGCGGATGCATGCGTTCATGCCCGGCGCGTCTCCGCCGCTGGTCAGTAAGCCGATTGTCCTCATCTTTTTCACCTCATGATGTGCTGATGTGGTTAAGCGGTTATGCCGTGCGGCAGGGGAAGCTTACTCTTCCTCGCCGATCGACTGGAACTCGTGCGTGTAAATGTCCTTGTAGCCCTTCGGGTTCATGACAAGGTGCCTCGGAACGCCGGAGACCATAACGAAGGAGTTGTTGCCCTGGATGAGCGGACGGACGTAGTCGATGAAGTCCTCGGTGACATAGTCGCCTTCCTCGTTGATCCACTCTCTCGGGACAAGCTTCTCGTCATTCGCGATCCTGTGGACGTCATAGACGCCGGTGGTGGACTGGTAGGGATCGTCGGACAGCCTGTCGATGACGACCATCATGCCGGTATCGCCCTCATCAGCCGCCTTGACAGCTGCGCCGCCGACCATGAACGCCTCGTCGACGTCGACGCGGCTTGCAAGGTGCGCCGCGGATCTCTGAAGGGTGGAGAACTCGACGCTTCTGGTCTTGCAGCCGAGCTTTTCATGGATCAGGTTCGCAAGGTATGCCGCGGTGCCGGTCATCTGGACGTGGCCGAACGCGTCCTTCGTCTCGGAGCCAGCGGTGTACTCGCAGACATACTTGCCCTCGACGGTCTTGATGCCCTCGGAGACAGCAGCGACGACGACGTCCTGCTTGTCCAGGAGGTCCTTGACCTTCTCAACGAAGCGGTCGATGTCGAACGGGATCTCCGGAAGGTAGATCAGGTCCGGTCCGTCGCAGTCCTCGCCCTTGGACAGAGCGGATGCGCCGACCAGCCAGCCTGCGTTGCGGCCCATGATCTCGACGATCGTGACGTTCTTCTTCTTGTAGGAGAAGCCGAGCGCGTCGCGGATGAGCTCCTTGGTGGAAGCGGCGATGTACTTCGCTGCGCTGCCGAAGCCCGGGGTGTGGTCCGTAAGAGCCAGGTCGTTGTCGATGGTCTTCGGGCAGCCGATGAACTTCGTGGTGCTGCCGGTCAGCATCGCGTAGTCGGAGAGCTTCTTGATGGTATCCATGGAGTCGTTGCCGCCGATGTAGATGAAGACGGTGACATTCATTCTCTCAAGAATGCCGAAGATCTTCTCATAAAGCGCCTTGTCCTCATGGATCGCCGGAAGCTTATAGCGGCAGGTGCCGAGGAATGCGGACGGAGTCTTCTTCAGAAGCTCGAGGTCGAGGTTGTTCTTGATATAGTCGGAAAGATCGCAGTACTGACCGTCGATGAAGCCCTGGATGCCGTAGCGCATGCCATAGACATGATCGAACCCTCTGTCAAGCGCGGTCTTGAAGACGCCTGCGAGGCTTGCGTTGATAACTGCTGTGGGGCCGCCGGACTGGCCGACGACGATGTTGCCTTTTCCACTCATCATGATAATACCCTGCCTTTCTTTTTTATGGCCTTGCGGCCATATAGATTGCTGTTGATTGAAAACCGCTACCTATTATAGCAGACTTTGGCTTTTGTGAAAACAATAACCATGAATGGCTTTACAAATTAACGGAAAATGTTCCCGCCTCCGCATGGAAAGCCCGCTTTTACTTCGTAACGGCCTGGACGTTGTCCGTGCCGAGGCGCGCGCGGATCGCGGCAAGAAGCTCCCCGTTCACGCTCACGCGCCAGTTGTCGCCAAGGTAGCGCATCTGCTTTTCTTCCTTAAGGTAGATCTTGACCTTGTCCTCGCCCTCGCTGTTCCCGAGGTCCGTCATGAGCCGGGCGATATCCGCGTCGTACGCCGCGCGGTTCCGGTACCGGATCCAGAGCGTGGTCTCCCGCTTAACAAACGGCCGCAGGTCCTCGCAGATCAGCTTTCCCTGGACGTCCTCGTCCCCTACGGAAACGCGGCCGCGCATGAAGACCTTCGCCTCCGGCACCAGCATGTCGCGGTACCGCTCAAAGGTCTTCGGGAAAAGCAGCGTTTCCACGGAGCCCACGAGGTCCTCGACCGTGACGAAGGCCATGGTCTGGTTCGTCTTCGTGGTCTTCAGCGTCCGCTCGGTCAGGAGGCCGCCGATGGTCACCCGCTCCCCGTCGCGCACGTTCGCGCGCCCGGTCTCCGGGTCCACGATGAAATCGATGGACTTCGCCGTCACGTTCCTCTCCCAGAGGTCCATGTAGGAGTCCAGCGGATGGCCGCTCAGGTAGATGCCCAGGGTCTCCTTCTCGAACGCGAGCAGGTCCTCCCGCGCGAACTCCCCGGTCTTCGGGAAGGCGACGCGGAAGCTCTCCCGGTCCTCCTCCGTCGCGAAGTCAAAGAGCGTCATCTGCCCCGCGACCGTGTTCTTCCGGTTGTTCTTCCGGTCAAGAAGCTCCGGGACGATCAGCACCTTCTGCTTCCGGTTCCCCGGCAGCGAATCCAGCGCGCCCGCCTTGATGAAGTTCTCGAGCGTGCGCCGGTTCACCTCCTTGTTCGAGAGGCGGTCTATGAAGTCCTCCAGCGACCGGAACGGCCCGCCGCTCTTCCGCTCCCTCACGATCTCGTCGGACACGCCCGTGCCCACGTTCTTGATCGCGGAGAGCCCGAAGCGGATGCCGTCCCCCGAGACGGAGAACCCGCTCTCGCCCTCGTTGACGTCCGGCGCGAGGATCGGGATGCCCATCTGCCGGCAGGTCAGGATATATTCGGAGGTCTTCGTCGTGTTGTCGATGACGCTCGTCATGAGCGCGGCCATGAACTCCTTCGGGAAGTAGTACTTGAGCCAGGCGGTCTGGAACGAAACGTAGGCGTAGCACGCCGCGTGGGACTTGTTGAACGCGTACTTCGCGAAATCCGTCATCTCGTCGAAGATGTGGTTCGCGACCTCCGCGGGGATCCCCTTCGAAACGCAGCCCGGCACGCCCTCGTCCGCGTTTCCGTAGACGAAGTTCTGCCGCTCCTTCTTCATGACGGATTCCTTCTTCTTGCTCATGGCGCGGCGCACCAGGTCGCTCCGCCCGAGCGTGTAGCCCGCGAGGTCCCGCACGATCTGCATGACCTGCTCCTGGTAGACGATGCAGCCGTACGTGGGCCTGAGGATCGGCTCGAGCTCGGCGCACTCGTACCGGATGGAGGAGCGGTCGTTCTTTCCCTTTAAATACCGCGGGATAAAGTCCATGGGGCCCGGCCGGTAGAGGGAGATGCCGGCGATGATATCCTCCAGCGTCTCCGGCTTCAGCTCCTTCATGAAGCTCTTCATCCC
>CACXDR010000195.1 GCA_902766415.1 uncultured Lachnospiraceae bacterium | reverse complement strand
CCCGTCCGCTGGCTGTCCGCTTTTTCCCCGCGCGGGATCACCCGCACCTCGGGCGGCAGGTTCTCGGCAAACGGCGTGTAAACGATGAGATAATCCTCATGGTTGACCGTCAGGCCGTAGTTTTCCTCGAGATATTCGAAGCTCTCCGGATACGCCCCCTCGATCACATAGCACTGGAGGGCGCGCTTCCGCACCGTGTCCGTGATCGACTGAATGCTGTCCTCCGCCTCGTCGCGTCTGGCGCGCTTTGCCGCGGGGTACGCGATCAGAGCGATCAAAACGACCGCTGCGCAGATAGCGATAATGATTCCGATCCGTCTCTTTTTCTTCACAGACACAACCTCATCCGATCGAGTTCATGATTCCGATCAGCGGGATCATCAGGCTGATCAGCATCAGTCCGATAAAGATCATCAGAAGCCCGGTAAGCAGAGGCTCCATCGTATTGGCGATCCGGCTGATGTGGGCTTCGTTCGTCTCCTTCAGATTCCGCAGGATCTTCTGAAGGATCGAATCCAGCATGCCGCTTCGCTCCGCCGGGATCAGCATCCGGTTGTTGACCGGATCGTAAAGCTTTTCTTCATAGGCCGTCTGGGAAAAGCTCATGCCGCCGTCCATCTTTTCGATGCAGCGGTTCAGCTTGTCCCGGAGCGCGTCCGTCTCCACGACCGCGACGCTCTTTTTCATCGCTTCATCCTGCATTTCTCCGCTTCCGATAAACATGTCGAAGCAGGACGTGAACCGGTAGAGATCCAGGCCTTCAAAGAGGCGCGCAAACGTCGGGAATTTCATCAGAAATTTCTGTACCGCGGCCTTTTTTCCGCACTTCCACAGAAGCACGCCGAGCAGAAGGATCACGACGAGGACGATCATCACGATCAGCATGACGCGGCAGATCGTGAAGGAGACGTCGATATAGCGGAACGACGACGCGGCGAGGCTTCCCGTCAGGTTATTGTACACGCCGTAGAACGCCGGGAAGACCAGCTTCAGCATGACCGCGAGGACCGCGATCACCATAAAGAGCAGGATGATCGGATAGCGGACCGCCGAGACGATCGTCTTTTTCATCGAGTCCTCGGTCCGGTAATAATCCGACAGATGGAACAGCGTGTCCTCGAGCTTTCCGGTATACTCCGCGACGCCGACCATGTCGGTCGCATAGTCGGGAAACGCCCCGGAGCCCCGCATCGCATCCTCAAAAGAGGCCCCTTCCGAGAGCTTATCCGCAAGGCATGCCGTCGCCTTCCCGAGCGGGCCGCCCTCCTTCTCCGTCTCCTCTTTCAGAAGCCCGGCTGCCTCTCCGACCGAGATGCCGGCCTTCACCATCATCGCCATGTTCTCGAAAAACGAGCCCATCTCGGCGAAGCTCAGCGTCCCTCCGGCTTTGTTCTTCTCTGCACTCATGCGCATCTCTCCTGTTTCTTCAAAAAATTGCAGGCCACCGCGTATCCGGGTCCGGACTGCCGGCCCGGGCTAATACTGATAAACGTCCATATAGTTGCTGCCGTTTCCGATAAACTGGTTGTCCGCCCCGTTCGCCGAAAACGTCAGATCGATCCGGTTCCACGCCTTCTCGCTGATCTTGAATTCCACGGACACCCAGCCGGTCTCCTCGGTATAAAACATATTCCAGGCGTGATAGAGGTCGTCCGGCGCCACATAACCGAAAATGATCTTCGTCGGGATCCCCTGGCTCCGGAGCATCGAAGCCGTCAGGCACGCGTAGTCGAAGCAGATGCCCTTTTTCTCGGAGATCGTGCGGTCCGGATCCGGAAGATATCCGCTCGTCACCGTCGCGGCGAGCACGTCGTCGTAGGTCACGTTTTTGCAGATATAATCGTAGACCTTCGTGATAAAGTCCGGCGCGTCCTTCGCGCCCTTCGCAAACTCGCGCGCCGTCTTGACCGCGCCCGTCTCCTCGGTATAATTTGCGTACTGGTTCGGGCGGAGATACGGCTCGAATTCGCTCAGCAGCGTCACGTCCGTCTCGCAGCGGTAGAGCTCGGCGTATTTCTTTCCCTCGATGTTCTTCATGACGCGGAACACGTAGTGCCCGTTCCCGCTCTGCAGGGGGAATACCTGCTCCTTCCCGGTCACGACCGAATAGGTGTAGGTCAGATCGCCCTTCAGCACCTGGAATTTGATCTTCGCCGAAGAGTTGCAGATCATGGATACATAGCCTTCCGAGACGTGCGACATATCCACGGCGGTCTCGCTGTTTCCCTGCGCCGCGGACGGATCAAACACCGCGTCCAGAAACTCCGGGATCTGGTAGCGCTGCGGGCGCGACGGCCGGGGCGTCAGGTCCGCGTTCTTTGAATTGCCGGTCCCGACGGATGTCGTACTTTTGCTGTCCGCCTCGGATACCGGCTCCGCGGACGCTTCGCTCACAGATTCGGGGACACTTTCCGCGGCTGCTTCGCTCACTGACTCGGAGGAGCTCTCCGCGGACGCCTCGCTCACCGGCTCAGAGGAACTCATGACCGGGGCTTCGCTCCCGGGCGCGGAGGAGTTTTCCGCTGCGGATCCGCCCGGCGCTTCCGTGCTTACGGAACCCTCGGCCGCGGACGCGTTCTCACCGCAGGCGGTCACGGAAAAGAGCAGCGCCGCGGCAAACAGCACTGCAAGCGCCCGCTTCATGCGGACGGAGGCGCGTATTCGGTTG
>CACXDR010000194.1 GCA_902766415.1 uncultured Lachnospiraceae bacterium | reverse complement strand
TGATCCCTGCGCTGTATTTGATCTTTATGCGCAGAATATATGAGTATATTATACTCTTTCCGGCTTGAAAATGAAAACGGTAACTTGTATATCATGCGGAAAAGGACCTGCTGCTGTTCTGTGTCCGCAGAAAATGGCCCGCTCCTGTTCTGTGCCTCCGGAAACGTGGTAAAATGGACCCGGAAAGGAGCTTTTATGGAACAGGACCTTAATCTTTTCAATGACGAAGCGGTGGATGCCGCCGATCAGTACCTGAATTCCATCCCCCGCTTTTCGAAGGTAAAGCACTCGATGGCGGACCTCAGGAGGATGCTCTCGCTCCTTGACGCGGAGCTTCCGGAGGACCGTGTGATCCACGTCGCGGGGACGAACGGGAAGGGCTCAGTCTGCGCGTTCCTGGAACGCGTCCTCCGGACGGCAGGATACCGCACCGCGCTTTTCACCTCGCCCCACCTCGTGCGGGTCACCGAGCGCTTCGCGTTCGACGGGACGCCGGTGAGCGACGCGGATTTCCTCGACGCCTTCGAGACGCTCCGGGCGGCGGAGGCGCGGTTCAAGGAAGCCGGCCTCACCATCCCGACCTACTTTGAATATATCTTCCTGATGTTCGCCGTCATGCTGAAGCGGCGGAAGGAGCCTGCGGACTATGTGATCCTCGAGACGGGGCTCGGCGGGCGGCTCGACGCGACGAACTGCCTTGCCGCGCCGCGGCTCACTGTCATCACCTCGATCAGCCTGGACCACATGCAGTACCTGGGCGATACCGTCCCGCTGATCGCCGGGGAAAAGGCAGGGATCATGAAGGCCGGCGTGACGCTGGTCCACGACGACACCGTGCCGGCAGCCTCCGAGGTGTTCCGGGCGCGCGCCCGGGAGCTCGGCTGCCCGCTGGTTCCCGTAGGCCGCGGGGACATCCGGGATCTCACGTTTACTGAGGACGGGATCACGTACCGCTTCACGGCCGGCGGGGAGGGCGCAGAGGCGGCGGGAAGTGCGGAAGCCGGGTTGGCAGCGGCTGCCGGCGCCCCTGGGGATACGGAGCTTTCCGTCCCCTTCCCCGCGGAGTACCAGGCTGTCAACAGCCTCATCGCCGTCCGCGCCGCGGAGGAGCTCGGCATCCCGCTGGCAGCGATCCGGGACGGGATCCGCGCCGCACGCTGGCCCGGCCGCATGGAGGAGCTGTGTCCCGGCGTGTACGTGGACGGCGCGCACAACGAGGGCGGGATCCGCGCGTTCTCCGAGTCCGCGGGGCAGATCATAGGCCTCCGGGAAAAGGAGCATAAAAAAAGGCCGGAGGTCACGCTTCTCTTCGACGTGTCCTCCGACAAAGATTATGAAACCATGCTCGCGACCCTCGCCGGCTCCGTAAAGCCCGACCGGGTCATCCTCACCTCCATGCGCTCGTACCGCGCCCTGGACCTTGAGACCCTGGAAAACGCCGCCCGGCGCGTCTTCTCCGGGGACCGCGCGGCGGAGCTCATGGTGATCCCCGCGCTCTCCGAGGCCTTCCACGCCGCGCAGGTCCTGAACCCGCCCGGCGGCCTCGTATTCTGCGCCGGATCGCTGTACCTCATCGGCGAGATCAAGGCGATTTTCGACCGTGGGGACAGTCCCCATGGTCAAACAAACTGACGCCTTCCTGTTGATTAATTGACTGATATGCCGTTCAGTGTTTAGCCGTGGGGACAGTCCCCATGGCCGAAACCACACGCTTTCCGGGCTGCCGGATCCCGTTCTCCGCGAAGGCCTCCGAGACTGCGGTAAGGATCTCCATGTCCACTGCCTTAAAGTCCCATCCAAGGCACCAGACGCGGACCGTAAACTCCAATGCCTCCACGGTGGTGCGGGAAAGTCCGACAAAGGGCGGCGGCGCCTCCGGCGCCTTCAGCACCTTCTCGTTCGCGTTCGCAACGTCGAGGAGGATCTGCCGGACCCTTTCCGGATCCTCAGATCTTGCGCAGCTGTAGGTCCTGTCCACCCGGCAGGTCTTCTCCGCGCTGACGTTCGTGATGTTCCCGTTCATCAGGGGCCCGTTCGGAAGCGTGATCCGGCGGTTGTCCCCGGTCTTCAGGACCGTATAGAAAAGGGTGATCTCCGCCACGCCGCCCCACGTGCTGCCGACCCCGATAAAGTCGCCCACGCGGAAGGGCTTAAACAGAAAGAGCAGGATCCCGCCCGCAAGGTTCGAAAGTGTCCCCTGCATGGCAAGCCCCACCGCCGCCGCGGCAGTCCCAACGAGCGAGACTATGGAGTCCATGGGGACGCCCAGAAAAGCGGCAAGCGTAAACAGAAGCAGCACCGTCATGCCCATGCGGACCGCGCTCAGGAAAAGGTGCGCGCCGTCGGCTCGATCTTTTCAAGAAGCTTCAGCTTCGTAAGTGCCTTCATGAGCGCGCCGACCACCATCTGGCCGATCACGAAGACCACGACCGCTGTTGCCACCCTGAAAACGACCGTGACGATCCCCTTACCGAGGATACCGGAACTCACCAGAAAATCCATAGCCCTCCCCTCTTCCGGCACAGCCGCGCCGAGAAAGAAAAACAGTACGATCAAATTCATATTAACACATTTTTGGACCATGGGGACAGTCCCCATGGTCCAACATTTTTTCGCTGTTCTGATGATTAGTCAACAGATCTTGCGGTTGGTGTTTAGCCATGGGGACAGTCCCCATGGCTGCTCATTCCAGCCCTTCGAACCCGATCGTCACGAAGCTCTTTAAGCTCTCGAACGCCTTCAGCACCGGCATAGTGCCGTTCTCGCGCTCGTCATGCCGCCCCATGATATAGCAGTTGCACGGCTCCAGCCCGAGCGCGTAGTCCCCGGACGCCATGCTGCGCCACTCCGTCATAAGCGGCATGGTGTCGCCGGACCAGGAGATCGTCATGCGGACGCCAAGGTCCGGATTCTCGAGCTTCGCCCAGAACTCCTCCTCCATCTTCTGGAAGAACACCCGCTCCTCCTCGCTGTCGATCGGCGCGTCGAACTCGAGGGTCCGGTCCAGCCCGGTCTTCGCGAACTCCGTGCGCGGAATGGTCTCCCGCTTTTCCGGCAGCACCAGCCGCGCGTTCTCACTAAGCAGCGGATAGCCGAAATTGCAGTGATAGATCCGCATGATCTCCTCGTCACGCGGCGTGAGGTTGGTCACCGTGTCCTCCACCGTGACGGACGCGCCAAACGCCGGAATGCGGATAATGCGCCTGACTTCGAGGCAGTGCCCGAACAGCTTCGTCTCCCGGATCACGCCGCGGATCACGACCTCATCGTCGATCATCTCCGCGCAGACCTGCTCCGCCTGGAGCCCGTGATACCTGCCGTGCAGCGGATGCCACTCGTCGCCGTCCCTGTTCGCCGGCCCCGCCGAGCGAAGCCCGCACGAATAAAGAAGCCCGCCGGGGAACTGGTTCAGGAACTCAAGCTCATAAGGACGCACCGCCGCAGGGCTGTCATAGCCGTTCTTGCTCATCCAGCTCATATTGATCCCGCCGTAACGGCACTGGCCGATATCCAGCCCCGCATCCGGCAGAATATCAAGCTCCAGGCCGCCCGCCGTTTTCACCTCGATGATCTCCGTTCCCTTCGCACGGCCCTCGCTGACCGTGACGCGCCGCAGCGTGACCAGCTGGGCGGGATTTCCAATGTAACCCTTTCTGACGATCTTGTTCATGCCTGGCTCCTCCTTAAGTGGTGTGCAGCAATTAACCTTACAGCTGCCCCGGTCTCTCCTTACTCCCGAGGGCGATGTTCCGGCTGTTTCTGTGCCCTATAATAGAATACTACAGATTCCGTCGCCGGAGAGCAGTTTCTTCCAGGAACTGTGCACAGTCTCTTATATACATGACCTGGCTTTCTCCCCCTCCTGCCAATGTTGACACCATATACGACACCATTTATAATTGCATCAGGAGGTACTTATGTCACAATTTGATAAACTACTAAAACGCATCTTATCCCTTGACAAAAAAATACGATTTGACGAGCTGCGTAAAGTACTTGAGTCATACGGCTACACAATGTCCGGCCCCCTCAGGCGGCAGCAGTCATAAAACATTTCGCAAACCAGGCTGTATGCCTGTCACCATCCCCCAGCACGAACCTATCAAGAAGATTTATGTTGAAATGGTAAAAAGTAATTGAAAGCGAGGAACGCAATGAAGAAATCGATTGAGTACTATATGAGTCTCCCTTATCGCCTTGAGCTTATCCCTGATGTTGATGAAGGCGGCTATGCAGCACGTTATCCGGATCTTCCAGGATGTATTACATGCTCTGATACTATGGAGGGTGCTTTAGCCAATATCATTGACGCCAAAAGAGCATGGCTGGAGGCCGCGCTTCAAGACGGAATAGAAATATCCGAGCCTGAAGCTGACGTAGATTTGTCACAATATTCCGGTCAGTTTAAATTACGTATTCCTAAAAGCCTCCATCGATCTCTTTCCATTCATGCCAGGCAGGAAGGAATAAGTATGAACCAGTATTGTCTGTACCTGCTTTCCAAAAATGACGCGGTTGTATAACTATGAGAAACACACACCTTAAACACGCCTTCATCCTTTTCTGCATGCTCGGCCTTTCCTTCCTCGTTTCCTGCGACGACAAGTCCGTGCCGGCCGCTGCCGCCCCGGACGATGAAACCTGGAAGCAGACCGAGTACATCTCGATTACGAAGATCGAAGAGCTGAAGCGCATCCCCGAGCTCCCGGACAAGAAGTTCATCCTCGTCGAGGACCTGGACCTCTCTTCCGAAGGCGCCTGGACGCCGCTTTGCTCCATGGAAGAGCCCTTCACGGGCGAGTTCGACGGCAACGGGCACACACTGTCCGGCCTTACCGTGTCCAGCGCGGGCGATGCTCCCCTGGGCCTCTTCGCCGCGGTCAGCAGGGCCACGATCAATGACCTCACTCTCGAAAACGTCTCGATCAGCTGCTCCGGAAACGCAGACCACGCCATCTATGCCGGCCCGTTCGCAGGCTACGCGGACTGGTCCGTTATCTCCGGCTGCCGCGCGTCCGGCTCGGTCAGCGTCTCCTCTTCCGGGACCGGAGAACTCTACGCCGGCGGGATCGTCGGCGGTCTGGACGGGATGAGTGTCATCCTGGACTGCGCCTCCTCCGCGGACCTCTATTCCCGGACGGACAACAGCGTCTCGTTCACCGGCGGCATTGCCGGAGCCATCACCTCATCATCCCCCGGCCCGACACCCCCTCTGAAATCAGAAGACACAGAGCATCCCTGGAACGCGTATGACCGGGCACCGGACATCAGGGAGCAGCTCGCTGTCTGCAGCATTCAGAACTCCCTCTTCAACGGTACCATCCGCTGCCACGCGGCCCAGCTCGACACCGGCGCCACAAGCTACTGCGGCGGCATCTGCGGAGACGGAGAAGACGGCCGGGTC
>CACXDR010000193.1 GCA_902766415.1 uncultured Lachnospiraceae bacterium | reverse complement strand
CTTCGACGTCGGAAAGGTCCTTCTCGACACACCGTGGGTGGATTACCTCCGCGAACAGAATTATCCGGAGGAGGTCATCACTTTTTTCAAAGAGGAAATGCTCCCCTCGCAGACCTGGAGGGACATGGACCTGAACATCCGCCCGTTCGACGAGGTCGTGCAGGAGTTCTGCGACAGGAAGCCGGAGTATGAAAAAGAGATCCGGCACTTTATGTATTCCTTCGGGGAATTCGTGCGGCCGTATCCCTACATGGAGGCCTGGCTCTCCGACCTCCGGTACAAGGGCTACCGCCTCTACGTCCTCTCCAACTGGGGCGAGGTCTCGTGGAACCAGCTCAAAGACCAGGGATATATGGACTTCGCCGACGATATGGACGGCGCGATCTGGTCCTTCCGCGAACACATCATAAAACCCGACCGCCGCATGTTCGAGCTCGCGGCGGAACGCTTCCATCTGGATCCGGCGCGCACCGTTTTTATCGACGACAGCGAAAAAAACGTCGTCGCCGCGCAGGAGTGCGGCTACAACGCGATCCTTTTCAAAGATTTCGGAAGCTGTGTGAAAGAACTCGAAGCGCTGGGAGTGAAATAAAAAACCGGGGCGTCCGTCCCGGTGACTGCCGCGGAATCGCGGAAAGGTCTATCCGCGCGGCGCAAACACCTCCACCGGCACGGAAAACGTGCCGTCCGGACGGAGCTCCGTCTCATACACCGCGCAGTTCGCGAGAAACTTCGGCCAGTAGCTTCCGCCGGATCCCGGCGTGAGATATTCGAGAGCGCCCTTCATGGACACCGCATGCGCGGCAATGAGGACGTTCTCTTTTTTTGACTCCTCCCGCAGCTCCGCGAGAAAAGAAGCCGCCCGCGCGGTCACTTCCTGAAGCGTCTCCATTCCCTCCGGCGCCGGGTTATGTATAAGATCCGCGAAAAATGTGCGCAGTTCCTCCGGCATATGCGTCAGGTCCGCGCCTTCGTAAGGGCCGTAATCCATTTCGATCAGACGCTCGTCGATCCGGATCCGGACCGGCGTTCCGCGCGCGGCCCTCTCCGCGATGATCTCCGCCGTCCTCACGGCGCGCCTCAAGGGGCTCGAGTAGACCGCGTCAAACGAAATGCCGTTTTCGGCGAACCACTCTCCCGCCTCCTCCGCCTGACGGATGCCGGTCTCGTTGAGCTCCGGGTCCGCCGCGCGTCCCTGGAGCATGTTTTTCCGATTGTTCGCGGTCTGGCCGTGCCGCACGAAATAGATCTTCAATGGTTCTCTCCTGTCTTTCTCAGGGCATCTGCGAGATCGCGAAAAGCATCTCCGCGGCCCTCATAAGGATCCGGTCGTTAAAATCATACTCCGCCGTGTGAAGCGCGGGATATTCCTCACCGTTCCCGACGTAAAACATCGCGCCCGGACACGCCTTCAGGTAATGCCCGAAATCCTCGGACGCCCGCCAGAGCGTCTCCATGGGGACCGCCGGAAGACCGAGCTGTCCGGCCGCGGCAATGACCTTTTTCAGGCAGTCCGGATGATTCCGCGTCTCCGGAAAGCGGTCGACGATCTCCGAGTGCAAGCCGAAACCGCCCTTCTCCGCCTCGTTTTGCGCGAAGGCGAGGATCCCTCTCTCCATCTGATCCATGTCCGCTTCTCTCTCCGCCCGGATCGTGAGGCAGAGTTCTCCTTCACCCGGAGAGACGCCGAAATTGCTCCCGCCCGCGTTCATGCCGCAGACCGTGACGAGGCGCATGGGATCGGCGGTGCAGCTGCCCTCCGCGATCAGCGCGGTCCTCGCCAGTGCCGCGGCGGGATTTTTCCCTTCCTCGGGAGCGCTCGCGTGGGACGTCTTTCCGGCAAACGTGATCCGGATCCCCTCGGACGCCGGCTGCGTCAGCCCTTCCCGGTACACGACCGCGCCTTCCGGGTAACCGCTCAGATTGTGAAACGCGTAGATCTCCGAAATGTTCTGCTCAGGCAGAAGCTGAGCGCAGATCTCTCCGCCCGCGCCGGTCTCCTCGCCGGGCTGGAAGATCAGATAGACGTCGCGCGAGGCGGTACGGCCGCCGCAGTCCGGAGCACCCGTTCCCGGCCCGCCGGCCGCTCTCTCCGCTTCCTCGAGCAGGAGCGCGAAGCCGCAGAGCGCGGCCATGTGTCCGTCGTGCCCGCACTTGTGCGAGACGCCCGGGTTCCGCGAGCGGTACGGCAGATCCGCGCATGACTCGCTCTCGTCGATCGGCAGCGCGTCCATGTCCGCGCGGAACGCGACCGCGCCGGCCGGTGATCCGGATCCGCAATCGGAAACCGCGCCGGCCGGGGATCCGTCAGTCCTCCCGCGTTTCACCGCGTAGAACCAGCCGTCCCGCCGTGTGATCTCGAAGGACGTGTTTGCTTTGAGAAACGCGATCAGGATCTCCTGCGTCTCTTTTTCACACATCGAGAGCTCCGGACGCGCGTGAAGCGCGTGCCGGAGCTCCGTGATTTTTTCCAGGATCTTTTTCACCGGTAAATAATATCCTCTCTCGCCGGTCCGTTCGACACCATCGTGACCGGGTACCCGAGCTTCTCCTCGATGAATTCGATATACTTTCTGCAGTTTTCCGGGAGCTCCTCGTACTTGCGGATCCCGCGGATATCGCACTTCCAGCCAGGAAGCTTCTCATAGACCGGCTTCGCCCTCTTCAAAAGGGTCGTGGTCGGGAACTCCTCCGTGATCTCGCCGTCGATGTCGTAGGCGACGCAGACCGGGATCTCGTCGAGATATCCGAGCACGTCGAGAACCGTCAGCGCCACGTCGGTCGTTCCCTGCAGGCGGCAGCCGTAGCGGGACGCCACGCAGTCGTACCAGCCCATGCGCCTCGGCCTTCCGGTCGTCGCGCCGTACTCACCCCCGTCTCCTCCTCGGCGGCGGAGCTCGTCGGCCTCCTCGCCGAAGATCTCGCTCGTAAACTCGCCCGCGCCGACCGCGCTCGAGTAGGCCTTCGTGACCGTGACGACCTTCTGGATCGCGCGCGCCGGGATGCCCGCTCCGATCGCCCCGTAGGAGGCGAGCGTCGAGCTCGAGGTGACCATCGGGTAAATGCCGTGATCCGGATCCTTGAGCGTGCCGAGCTG
>CACXDR010000192.1 GCA_902766415.1 uncultured Lachnospiraceae bacterium | reverse complement strand
CTGCTTCTCGAACTGGTGGATACGGTAGACGCCGCGCTCCTCGATCCCGTGCGCGCCCTTCTCCTTGCGGAAGCACGGGGAATAGGACGTCAGGGTGTACGGAAGCTTCTCCTCATCCGTCATGGTGTCGATGAAGCGTCCGATCATGGAGTGCTCGGAGGTACCGATCAGGTAGAGGTCCTCGCCCTCGATCTTGTACATCATCGCGTCCATCTCCGGGAAGCTCATGACGCCGGTCACGACGTTCGAGTGGATCATGTACGGCGGGATCACATAGGTGAAGCCGCGGTCGATCATGAAGTCGCGGGCGTACGCGAGCACCGCGGAGTGCAGGCGGGCAATGTCGCCCATCAGGTAATAGAAGCCGTTGCCGGCGACCTTTCCTGCCGCGTCAAGGTCGATGCCGTTGAACTTCTCCATGATCTCCGTATGGTACGGGATCTCGTAATCCGGCACGACCGGCTCGCCGTAGCGCTGGATCTCGACATTCTCGGAATCATCCTTGCCGACCGGGACGGACGGATCCACCATCTGCGGGATGGTCATCATGATGGTGCGGATGCGCTCGGTGATCTGCGTCTCCTTCGGCTCAAGCTCCGCAAGGCGGGCATTGATCTCGCTGACCTGCTTCTTGGCAGCCTCGGCCTCTTCCTTCTTTCCCTGGCCCATCAGCTTCCCGATCTCCTTCGAGATCTTGTTCTTCTTCGAGCGGAGGTCATCCGCCTCGGACTGCGTCCTTCTGCTCTCTTCGTCAAGCGCGATCACTTCGTCGACAAGCGGAAGCTTCGCGTCCTGGAACTTTCTGCGGATATTCTCCCTGACTGCCTCCGGATTCTCGCGCAGGAATTTAATGTCGATCATAACACTCCTCCAGTTTTCACATCTTTCAATGATTTTTCTTTATCAGACGCCCGGCTCCGCCGGACGGTATCCAGTTAAGTATACAACGAAACCGGAAAGCATTCAATGAATAATCAGCCCCAGGAGCCCGTAGGAAACGATGGACATGATCACGGTCGCGACAAGGACCCCGAGGAAGATGGCAATGATCGCCTTCTTAAAGTCCATGTCCATCATGCTCGCCGCGAGGGACCCGGTCCAGCCGCCGGTCCCGGGAAGCGGGATCCCGACGAAAAGAAGGAGCCCCAGGAACTCCCCGTTCGCGAGCGCCGCGGACTTTGAGGCCCCGCGCCGCTCAAAGAACTCGATCAGCGGGCGGGTCAGCCGGAAGCGCTTCAGGAACGCGAACACCTTCTTTATAAAAAGAAGGATGAACGGGATCGGGAGGATGTTCCCCACGATCACGATCGGGATGGCCTTAAGGATGCTCACGTTGAGAAGCGACGCGACAAGAAGCCCGCCGCGGCACTCAAGGATGGGCATGAGGGATACGATGAACACGACGGCCTCCGCGGAGATCTTATCCCCGAGGGTCGCGGCAAACCATGCTGCAAGACTTTCCATAAACCTGTAAATTCCTTTCTTATTACTCCCGGTCTTCCTTCACGGCGTCCCCGGTCTCCATCACGATCAGGCCGGCGCCGTCCGTCCCGCGGAAGCGGATCACGGCCTCATCCGCCGTGATCTCGTTGCTCACCGTGCGCGAAGGCTCCCCGAGCCAGTCGAGCGTATAGCCGCGGAGCGGGTACCGGAACCCCTCCATGGTCAGCGGGGCGATGCTCCCGCCTGCCGGGAATACGCTCACGTATTTCCCGTACTGCGCGTCCTTCCTTAAGCGGAACACCGTCTCCCTGTCCGGCGACGCCTTAAGGCATCGGATCCGGTTCTGCGGGTCCAGGATGAGAAGCTCCATGTCTCTCAGCGCCGCATAGTACGTGAGCCGGATGTTCGCGAGCGTATGGTCCGCGCGGCCCCCGAGGGCGCCGAGCACGACGGCCTTCCGGATGCCGCTCCGGTAAAGCGTTTTCACCGTCAGCTCCATGTCGGAGGCGTCCTTCACCGGATCATGCCGCTCCACCTTAATGCCGGGCCTGCCAAGATAGCTTTCAAGGACCCGCTCCTTCACCGTGTCGAAATCCCCGAGAAGGATGTCCGGGACCACGCCGATCCTGTCAAGCACCTCAAGTCCCGCATCCGCCGCGGCGGTCACGATCCCGCCGGCAGCCGCGTATTCCTTTATCACCTTTTCCGCAAAGACGGGCGGCAGATCGCCGCCCGCAATAATGATCCCTGTCTTCATTCTCTTACAAGCTCCGTAAGGTCCCTGACGTTCTGCGCAAGATCCCCGCTGAACACGCCCGAGCCCGCGACCAGGTTGTCGGCACCTGCAAGAAACGCCGTCCGGATGGTGTCGCGGTTGATGCCGCCGTCCACCTGGATCATGAGCCCCGGGTTCCGCTTCTCCGCGTCGGCGCGCGCCCTGCGGACCTTGTCGGTGCAGTAGTCGATATACTTCTGCCCGCCGAAGCCCGGGTTCACCGTCATGACGAGAAGAAGGTCCAGCGACGGTAGGATCTCCTCCACCGCGGAAAGCGGCGTCGCGGGATTGATCGCCACACCGGCCTTCGCGCCGGTCTGCCTGATATGGTTCACCACACGGTCAAGATGCGTGCACGCCTCCGCGTGGACCGTGATGATATCCGCGCCCGACTCCCGGATGGCCTCAACGTGCCGGTCCGGGTCAACACACATGAGGTGCGCGTCAAGAACGCAGTCCGTGATCTTCCGGACGCACTTTAAGACCGGCATGCCGAACGAGATGCTCGGGACGAACACGCCGTCCATGACGTCATAGTGAAGGTACCTGATCCCGCACGCCTCAAGCGTCCGGATCTGCTCTCCGAGCACGGCGAAATCCGCCGAAAGAAGCGATGGCGACAGATTTGCTTTCATCAGTATTTTCTCCTTTCAGACAGCTCTTTCCATATCTTTACGTAGCTTTCATAGCGGAGCTCCGAGATCTCCCCCGCGCCGACCGCGTCCTTCACGGCGCAGCCGGGCTCCGAGATATGCCGGCAGTCAAGGAACCGGCACTGCCCCTCCCGCTTCCCGATCTCAGGGAACAGGAACCGCGCCTCGTCCGCCTCCGCGTCCACGAAGACCGAGGTGAACCCCGGCGTGTCCAGGAGGAAGCTGTCGTCCCCCGCGGCGCCCACGAAGAAAAGCTCCGTGTGCCGCGTGGTCTGCTTCCCGCGCGAGATCTTTTTCGAGATCTCCCCGGTGACCATGGCGGCCTCCGGACAGATACAGTTCGTGAGGGATGATTTCCCGACCCCCGACGGTCCGGCGAGCACCGTGGTCTTTCCCTTCAGGTACGCGAGCACCTCAGGGATCCCCTCACCGGTCGCCGTGCTGCAGCGCATGCAGCGGTACCCCGCCTTCAGGTAGCCGGAGGAGTACCCGTCTGTCAGGGCATCGTCCCCGAGATCCGCCTTGTTCCACAGGATGGCGGTCGGGATGCCCTGCTTTTCCATGGTGCAGAGATACTGGTCCAGCAGGTAAAACTGCGGGTCCGGCTTCTTCACGGCAAGCACGATCAGCGCCTGGTCCACGTTGCTCACGGCCGGGCGCACGAGCCGGTTCCTCCTCGGAAGAAGCTCGGTGATGCTCGCCTCGCTGTCCTTTGTGCCGGCCTCGGTAAAGAGGACCATGTCCCCGACAAGGGGCTTCCTCCCGTCCTTCCGGAACAGGCCCCGCGCCTTGCACATATACTTTGTCCCGCCGCTCATGACCTCGTAAAAGCCGGCGACCCCCTTAATGATCTTACCTTCCATGCAGCACCGTCACTGCACCTTGAAGAACTGCACTTCGTAGCTCTTCAGGACTTCATCCGTATCTGCGTTGACGACCTCGACCCTGCCGGTGTCCACGCCGAACGCCCCCTCGATCGCGCGGAAGCGCACGGGAAGGATGGTGTCGCCCGTCACAGTGCGCGGCTCCATAAGGGTCCTGACGACCCTGCTGCCGTTCACGTCCTGGCTCAGGCGGATCATCACGTTCACGCTGGTCGTGTTCGACCCCGGCCCGATCAGGTTCGTGAGCGAGAAGGTATTGTCGATCGACGCGACATACTTGTAGTTCGAGTCGCCCCCGAGCGGCTCGACGATCAGGTCGCCCTCCGTGGAGGCCGTGCTGCCGTTCTCCGGCCCGAGGCTTACGATGAACGGGACCGCGGAGCCGGAATCAAGCTCCGTCCCCTCGGAAAGGCCCTGCGAAATGACCTGCCCTGCCGGGATCGTGTCGCTGTAGACGCGGCCGATCTTGCCCGCGGTCAGCTGTGCCGCCGTAAGCGCCTTCACAGCGTCCTCCTCCTTGGTGCCGACAAGTCCCGGCACCTTGGTCTGGACGACCGCCGGGCCCTCGCTGATGGTCAGGGTCACGGTGCCGCCGGGCTTCGCCTCCTCAGGATCCACGCGG
>CACXDR010000191.1 GCA_902766415.1 uncultured Lachnospiraceae bacterium | reverse complement strand
CCGATCAGGCTGATCGGGGCCTGCAAAAAGGCGTGCAGGGATTCAGCGCAGACGTTCCTTACTGATGTCAGGGCGGATATTTCCGCGTTTACCGGGGACGCGGACCAGTTCGACGACATCACGATGCTGTGCTTCACCTACAGGAACGAGAAGAAGGCGTAAGGGTTTTTGAGAAGCTCCCCTGAGGAGCGGGTATTGATCTGCATGAACGGAAATAAACAGGGTATTACGGAAAACAGCCGGTCCATGGCAGCCAGGGCATTCACGGTCGCATGGCCGGCTGTCCTTGAAAGCTTCTCGATCTCCGTAGCGGGCATGATCGACACCATGATGGTCGCGACGATGGGAAGCTATGCCGTCGCGGCCGTCGGCCTGACGCAGCAGCCGAAGTTTCTCGGCATGAGCCCCTTTTTCGCGATGAACGTCGCCGTCTCGGCGATCGTGGCGCGGCGGAAGGGAGAGGAGCGGAGAGATGACGCGAACCGTACGCTTCTCGCGGCGATGTGCATCGTGGCCGTGCTCTGCTTCCTGATCTCCGCGGTGTGCGTCGCCTTCGCGCCGCAGATCATAAGGATCGCCGGAAGCAATCCGGACACCCACGACGCTGCGGTGATCTATTTCCGGATCATCATGGGCGGGCTGTTCTTCGCCATGACGTCGTTCATCATCAATTCGGCACAGCGGGGCAGCGGCAACACGCGGATCGCGATGATCACGAACATCACAAGCTCCCTCACGAACATCCTCTTCAATTATCTCCTGATCGGGGGGCATCTCGGGTTCCCGAAGCTCGGCATCATCGGAGCGGCCATCGCGACCGTGCTCGGGACGGTGGCGGCATGCGTCATGAGCATCCTGTCGCTGTTCAGGAAGAGCAGCTACGTGAGCATTCCCTATTCCATCCGGGAAAGGATCCGCGTGGCGAAGGACAACTTTTTAAGGATCCGCGCGCTCGCACTCAACGTCCTTGCGGAAAACCTCCTGATGCGCGTCGGGTACGTTGCCACCGCGATGATCGCGGCCCGGCTCGGGACGGACGAGTTCGCCGCGCACAACGTCGGGATGAACGTCCTGAACCTCACCTACTCATTCGCGGACGGCATGCAGGCGGCAGCGGTCGCCCTGACGGGGCAGGCGCTCGGCGCGAGGCTGAAGGCGGAGGCGAAGCGCTACGGGCTCATCTGCCAGCGGATGGGGCTCTGTATTTCCTTCTGCACTATGCTGGCCCTGCTTTTCGGGGGGAGGAGCTATTTCAGGTTCTGCTTCAGCGATCCGCGTATCGTGGAGCTGGGCATGCTGACCATCAGGTTCTCCATGATCGTCGTGCACCTGCAGATGTCCTCTGTGGTCTTCGCGTCCTGTCTCCGCGCCGCGGGCGATGTGAAGTACTGCATGAAGGCCTCCATGACCAGCATCATGGTGGTCCGTACGCTCACGACGCTGCTCCTGACTTCAGTTTTCGGCATGGGGCTCAGGGGGATATGGATCGGCATCCTTGTCGACCAGGTCACGCGCGTGGTCCTGATGGGATCGCGCTTCTTCCAGGGAAAATGGACGGAGCTTGTCGTCTGACAGGCAGCCCGGCAATTATTTCCATTTCATTAATTATTTCCTAAACCTTCTCTGCAGAATACAATTTAAAAAAGATTCTGCTATAATAACGAGCAGAAACGGGGACATCCCGGTGAAAGGAGTTAGATCTTATGAGAAAAGTGTTTAAAACAGCGCTTGCAGCGCTTTGTGTTTCCGCGGCACTGTCCGTGAACGCCTTTGCAGGACAGTGGATCCTCGACCAGGGCGGCTGGAAGTATGACAACGGTGACGGCACCTTCCAGGCAGGCGGGTGGTTCCTCGACCCGGCGACCAATATCTACTATTGCTTCGGCCAGGACAGCTACATGCTTGCCGACACCATCACCCCGGACGGCTACAAGGTCGACGCGAGCGGCGCGTGGATCCCGGAGGGACAGGGCTCCGCGATGGAGGACGGCTATTACTTCGGCCTGATCTACGGCCAGACGACTGACATCCAGGCCTTCCACATGGTAAGGAACGTGCGCGTCGAGGAAGACAGGCTGATCATCGACGGAAACCTTTCGCACGGCTCGGAGCGCCCCATCGGCTCCCACACCGATATGGGCGACGGGACGTACACCTTCAAGCTTGACTCCTCCACAAGATACCTCCTGCCGGCCGGAACAGGAAGCACTGTCGGCATCAGCCAGGCGGAGTTCCTTTCCATCGCGAAGCAGAACGACGGCCGCGGCTTCTTTATCCGCGTTACGAACGGCAAGGTGGAATTCCTCGAGTTCCTCTGATCCGGCGGAAGATGGTCCCGGAATAAAAATGAAGACGCAAGGCTGCCCGCAGGGAAATGTTTTCCCGGCGCGGCGGCCTTTTTGTGGTTTTCACCTTCCCTTTTTTCGGTTACAATAAGGTGACAGTGAATCATACGGAGGCGCGTAATGTTACCGAAGGATCCGAACATGCTTTTAAGCTTTGTGAACATGCAGCTGAGAGACCGGGAGATCACCCTTGACGATCTCTGCGCGGAATACGGGATCGAGGCTGCGGATATCGAAGAGCGGATCGCAGTGACCGGGTGTGTCTACCGCGAGGATCTCCGGCGGTTCTGTCCGAAGGAGGTTTCGGGCTGAGACTGCGGGGAAAAGCAAAGGAGAATACATATGAGACAGAAACCAGTTGTGCTTATGGTGCTTGACGGCTACGGACTTTCCGACAACCACGAGGCGAATGCCATCTATATGGCCAATACGCCGGTCATGGACAGGCTCATGAAGGAGTGCCCCTTCCAGAAGGGCTTCGCGTCCGGGCTTGCGGTCGGGCTTCCGGACGGCCAGATGGGCAACTCCGAGGTCGGGCACATGAATATCGGAAGCGGCAGGATCATCTACCAGGACCTGACGCTCATCACGAAGTACATCGAGGACGGCGTGTTCTT
>CACXDR010000190.1 GCA_902766415.1 uncultured Lachnospiraceae bacterium | reverse complement strand
TGTCCATCAGCGCGGCAGGCGCCTCCATGACGCCGAGCGCGTCCACGATCTCGCTGCTGTCCTTCAGGTAGACGATCTGCGAGCGTTTCCTCGCAACGATCCCCGCCTGGCAGCCGAACGACGAAAGGAGCTCCCTGATCAGCTCCGCCCGCGCCATGCCGGGACAGACGAACTCAAGATGGTAGGACTTTTCAGGATCCGACAATGATCCTGCCGCAAGAAACGCGCCGCGAAGAAACGCGCGGCGGCACCCGGTCTCGGAGACCAGACGCCTGTCACGAAGAAACAGCTCCGTTCCCGGGCTGCAGGGCCCGTCCGTGAGGCTGCATCCCTTCAGAAGGGTGTTGACAGCGTCTGTTCCGTGAAGCTCGACCGTATATGAATGTCCGCGGCTCCCCGCCTGGCGCTTTCTGACTGAAACGCCATTTTCGATTTTATATGTTTTTTTCAGCAATGTAAAGTATTTTCTCACCGTGGCCGCGTGCTCGCTGGACACGGCCAGGACCAGCCCTCCGTCGTCCGTTCCCACCCTTCCGGCCAAGGAAAGGATGGCCGCGGTCTCCGCGATCCGGCGGCTCCGCCGTTCCGGCATGACCCGCGCGAGCTCGTCCTTTACGCCTGAAGAAAAAGACATTACAGAAACTCTCCCGCTGTTTTCACTTCCGTCTCGAGATCCACGCCGAAGCGTTCCTTCACCCTCCGCTGCACCTCGCGGATCAGGTCCATGATATCCTTCGCGGTGGCGTCGCCGCGGTTGATGACGAAGCCCGCGTGCTTTTCGGAGACCTGCGCCCCGCCGACGGTGAAGCCCTTCAGTCCCGCGTCCTCGATCAGCTTCCCGGCAAAGTACCCCTCCGGGCGCTTGAACGTGGAGCCCGCGCTCGGGTATTCGAGCGGCTGCTTCTCCTTCCGCTTCGCGTTCAGCTCCTTCATTTTCGCGCCGATCTCCTCCGGGCTGCCCGGCGTCAGGCGGAACCTTGCAGCGAGCACGATCCTTCCAAGCATCGGGATGTTGCTGGTCCTGTAGCCGAGCTCCAGTTCGTCGGCGTACACCGTGCACAGGGTCCCGTCCGCCTCGAGGATCAGCGCCTCCTCAAGGATATCCTTGATCTCGCCGCCGTAGGCGCCCGCGTTCATGCAGAGCGCTCCGCCGACGGAGCCCGGGATCCCGGAGGCGAATTCCATGCCGGCAAGCCCGTTTTCAAGCGCGGCGTTCGCCGCCTGCGAAAGCAGCGCGCCTGCCTGCGCGTAAAGGACGTCCCCCTCCACGCGGACCTCCGAAAAGGCCTTCCCCAGGCAGATGACGGTCCCGCGGAACCCGCCGTCGCCGAACAAAAGGTTGCTCCCGTGCCCGATGACGATAAAGGGCGTTCCCGTCCCCTCGCACGAAGAGATCAGTTCCCTCAGCTCATCCTCGTTCTCCGGCTCCGCGAACACATCCGCCGGCCCGCCGACGCGGAACGTGGTGTGCAGCTTCATCGGTTCGTTTTTCCTTAAATTTCTCATGATCCTGTATTATTCCCCCAGAAAGCCGATCTCCGCGCTCTCGGTCTCGACGCGGCAGCCGTTTCTCTCCATCTCGCCGTAGTGCTCCGGGATGTCCGCAAGATCGATCGTCGGGAGCGTCTCCTGAAGCTCCTGCAGCGCCTCGCGGTTCATCTGCTCGCCGATCCGCATGCGCTCGCTGATCAGCTTCTGCTCGCGCTCCTCCTGCTCGTGGGTCGCGCTGCTCTGCATCATGTTCTCGGTCACGCGGTTGTAAAGCTCCTGCGCCGCGTTGTAGCCCATCTTCTTCTGGCGGCGGTTCACGGCCGCGGTCTCGCAGATGATGGCAAGGTTCCGGCCGGGCCGGATGGGCAGCGTGTTGCAGACCACCTTGACGCCGAGGAACTCCGTATACTGGTCCTCCATGCCGAGGCGGTCGTAGTCCTTGCTCTGGTCCCAGTCCTCAAGCTTGATGACAAGGTCGATCGCCTGCACCTCCTTGACGCACTCCGCGCCGAACAGGGCCTTGACGTCGATGATGCCGATCCCGCGGAGCTCGATGAAGTGCTTCGTGATGTTCGGCGCGCGGCCGATCAGGTTCACGTCGGAGACCTTGCGGAGCTCGACGACATCGTCCGCGACCAGACGGTGGCCGCGCTTGATCAGCTCAAGGGCAGCCTCGCTCTTGCCGACGCCGGAATCGCCCATGATGAGGACGCCCTCGCCGTAGACGTCCACCAGGACGCCGTGGATGGAAAGGCGCGGCGCGAGCTTTGTCTTGAGCCAGCGGATCAGCTCGGACGTCAGGTCCGCGGTGCTCTGGTTCGTGACCATGACCGGGACGCCGTACTTCCTGCACTTTTCAAGCAGGATATCGTCCGGCTTCAGGTTCCTTGAAAAGATGATCCCCGGGATCAGGTAGCTGCAGAGCTTGTCAAAGATCCGCTCCTTGTCCTCCTTCGACATGGTGCGGATGTACTGGGCCTCCATGTTGCCGATGACCTGGAGCCGCTCGTACCCGAAATGGGCGAAGAAGCCCGTCAGGGGAAGCGAGGGACGCATGACAGCCGCATCCGTCAGGATGATGTCGTCGGTGTTGATCTCCGGCGTAAGATTGATGAAATGGTTGTTCTTGATAAGCGTGGTTACGGTGATCCCCTGCATGATAAGGAACTCCTTTCAGTCTGGAATTACGGTAAGTATAACAACCGGGTGCGGCTTTCTCAAGTACTGCCCTCATCTTCCTGTCCGTCAGGGCCCGCTTCCCCCGGGAAAGCTTCGTTCTTTTTTTCTCTGAAAAACGCGATCACGGCCTCCGCTGCCCTCCGGTTCATCTCCGGCACGCGGAGCAGCTCGTCCATATCCGCGTCCATGACCGCGTCGAGGCTTTTGAAATGGCGGATCAGCGCCCGCCTCCTGGCCGGGCCTATGCCCGGGATGTCGTCGAGGACGGACTTCACCTGGTCCTTCGAGCGCAGGCTCCTGTGGTACTCTATCGCGAACCGGTGCGCCTCGTCCTGGATCCTGGTGATGAGCCGGAAGCCCTCCGAACGGGTGTCGATCGGGACCTCCGCGCCGTTGTACCAGAGCGCGCGCGTCCGGTGCCGGTCGTCCTTCACCATCCCGCAGACGTGGATGCTGAGCCCCAGCTCCTCAAGCACGCCGAGGGCGATGTTCACCTGCCCCCTGCCGCCGTCCATCAGGATGAGGTCCGGAAGCTTCAGGAACCTCCCGTCCTCCTCCCGCGTCTCGTGTGTGAGGCGCCTTGTCAGCACCTCCTGCATGGACGCGTAATCGTT